>JAZRUF010000080.1:0-6097 GCA_045652405.1 Eubacteriales bacterium
GATGGCAAAAGATGGTGAAAGCTTTGTTATCACAAAGGGCGATGCTGTAGGCTCACGCTCATGCTTGGCTCCAATACTCCTCATCGGTGTCGCACTTGTTCTTTCAGGCATCACTTGCGGTACTTACGGTATCGCAATTTCAGCGCTTGGAATGCTTGCGTTCGTCGGTGCAACAGTTTCTATTGACGCATTCGGACCTATCGCGGACAATGCAGGCGGTCTGGCAGAGTCCTGCCACCTCGCACCTGAGGTTCGTGTTATCACCGATAAGCTCGACTCTGTAGGAAATACCACTGCAGCTATAGGCAAGGGATTCGCTATCGGCTCTGCAGCATTTGCAACGGTTTCACTTATCGTTGCATACGTAGGAAACTATTCTCAGGGAACTCCGATTCTTAATATGGCAAGCTTCATTGTTGTAGCAGGTGCAATCATTGGTGGTGCTCTTGTTGAATATTTTGCAGCACTCCTTACGGATAATACAATTGAGTCTGCACGTCTCATGGCTGAGGAAGGTGACCGTCAACTTTCTGTTCCGGGTGTTCTTGAAGGAACCGTTAAACCTGAATACAACCGTTGCGTTGAAATGGCAGCACGTCAGGCGCTTAAGAAAATGCTTGTTCCGTCAATGCTTGCACTTCTTATCCCGATTGTCGGTGGCTTCCTGTTCGGTGTTGAGTTTGTAGGCGGACTGCTCGTTGGTGCTACTGTTTGCGCTATTCCGCGTGCTCTGTTCATGGGTAACTCCGGCGGTGCGTTTGACAATGCTAAGAAGTACATTGAAAGCGGTGCAATCGAAGGTCACGGAAAGGGAAGTACGGCTCATAAAGCTGCAGTAACCGGTGATACTGTCGGTGATACACGTAAGGACGTTGTCGGCGTTGCGCTTGATATCTTTATCAAGATGATGTCCACCGTTGCAAATACTTTGGTTACTATCATCCGTAACTTCACATTGTTTAGATTCTAAATTAATCAAAGATAAAACCGGGTAAGGAGTTTAAATCCTTGCCCGGTTTTCAACTATAGACCAACATAATAAAAAGCTTTCCGATTTGCAGTTCGGAAAGCTTTTTATTATGTTTTACCTCATTGCAAATTGGGAGAAAAGTTTCCAGAAAATATCCGTTACAGTCAGTTTATCAACACTCTCTTCCGCAACGATAGGTATTGATGTTAGCTCTTTGTCGCCGTTTGTAACTTTTATTTCTCCAATTTTTTGTCCTTTTTCAACCGGCGCTTTTACGTCATCGGGCATGATGACAGTGCACTCAATTTTTGAAGCTTCGGTCTTTTCTATCAGTAAATTCTTGCTGCCGTCAAGTTTAGCGGGAACGGACGTTTTTTTTCCAGATAAAACCCGCATAGGCTCAATTGCTATGTTTTTTGTTGAATCGTAAAGTGTGTAATTTGCGAATCCATAATCAAGAAGTGAGGCTGCGGATGCAAAACGCTCCGGAGATGTCGGGACACCCATGACCGCTGCAATAAGCTCCATTCCGTCGCGTTCCGCAGTTGCGGAAAGACAATATTTCGCGGTGCTTGTAAAACCGGTTTTAAGTCCGGTAATACCATTGTATGAGCGAATAAGCTTATTTGTATTTGCAAGTTGGAAAGCGCCGTTTCGCAGACTGTCCATCCATACTGTCGTGTATTTTTTTATTTCATCATGTGCAATTAATGCGCGGGACATGAGCGCGATGTCATAGGCGGAAGTAACGTGTCCATCTACATCAAGACCAGTGCAGTTTTTGAAAACCGTATCATTCATCCCAAGCTCTTTTGCACGTTCATTCATAAGCGAAACGAAGCCTTCTGCACTTCCGGCAACGTGCTCGGCAAGTGCGGTTGCAGCATCGTTTCCGGATGCTATAACCGTAGCTTTGAGCATGTCATCCATGCTCATTTGCTCGCCGGGTTCAAGGTATACCTGTGAGCCACCCATGCTTGCGGCATTTGGGCTTACTGTTACCATATCATCCATTGAAATTTTGCCTGCATCAAGAGCTTCCATGACGAGGAGTAAAGTCATAACCTTTGTAACACTTGCAGGTGCCATTGCGGTGTGTGCATTTTTTTGGTAGAGAATCTCTCCGGTTTCCTTTTCCATCAGTACCCCGCAGGGAGCGACTATTTCCGGTGGTGCCGGTGCAGCAAAAGCTGAGGCTGAAAACAGTGAAGCAGCAATGATTATGCAAATTAATTTTTTCATAATATTTAATCTCCTTATCCGTTTGTTTCAGATAATTTGTATGTGGAGAAATTAATTTATATACACAACGATTTGTCCTAAAAAATAGAAAATGGGTAGAAAAAAATAAAAATAGTGTTATACTAAAACTGTTAAAAAATTTACGGTGCAATTGTGCCGATAAAAAACAGGGAAGGAATGTTGAAAATGAAATTTGACGTCCATTGCCATGCGTTTCCGAGCCATGGTTATATTCCGGGCGGAGGAAAGCTTGGAGATCCATATTTTCTCTCCGTTGAGCAGCAACTTCAGATGTTTGAAGACCACGGCGTAGATATGGGACTTTTGCTGCCTCTTATCCATTACGAAATAGTTCCGTATCCCCAGACTGTAAAGGAAATTGAGGAAACCGCGAAAAAATATCCGGATAAATTTCTCTATTTCATGAGCATGGATCCGCGTATGATGATGAGAAACCCGAAAGCGGATTTTTCAAGATATATTGAGTACCATTTGGAGAGAGGCGCAAAGGGTGTAGGCGAGATGTGCGTTAACCTTCCGTGGGAGCATCCGCTTATGGATAATATGCTCTCCTGCATCAATAAGTACAAGCTACCGCTTACCATACATATTTCTCCCACTCCGTACTATGTTTATGGAATTTATGACGATTATAATCTTTCTGGACTTGAGCGTGCGCTTGATAAGTACCCGGATATTAAATTTTTCGGTCACTCTGCGGAGTTCTGGAGCCGAATTTCGGGCGATACACAGTATCGCGGCTATCCTACAGGTCCGGTTGAACCCAACGGTCCGGTTGTTCGCCTGCTTGAGACTTATCCGAATTTGTATGGTGATCTTTCTGCCGGAAGCGGTCAGAATGCTATGACGCGTGACCCCAAATTTACCGCGCAGTTTATGGAAAAATTCCAGGATCAGCTTATGTTCGGTTTGGACTTCTGCCGTATTGTTCCAAAGGGAACGGTTACGCTCAGTGATGTCATGGATCAGATGCTTGCTGACGGAAGTATTTCGCAGACGGTTTACAATAAGATTTGCTGGGATAATGCTGCTAAAAATCTTGGCTTTAAAACTGTTGCCGAGCTTGTGAATAAGTAGGGGGTGTTGATATGAAAATGAAGAAATTTGACATGCATTGCCATGTATATAAGGAAATCGGATTTCCCAGAGAAGATGGTTCATACTATCTGCTTCCTGAACAGATGCTCAATGTCTTTGAAGAAAAGAATGTCTCACGCGGTTTAATTTTGCCCGAAGTGCATTACGAAGCCAGCATGACATGCGATGTTCAGAGAATAGAAGATGTAATTGAAATTTCAGAAAAGTATCCGAATAAGTTTTATTTCTTTATGAACCTGGTTCCGCACAGCTTTTACAAAAACCCGGAAGCTGATTATTCAGAAATGATTGAGTATTATTTAAAACTCGGCGCAAAAGGTGTAGGCGAGATGTGCGCAAATTATACTTTCTGTGACCCGCTTATGGACAATGTTCTCTTTTATATCAATAAATACAAGCTCCCGCTTACGATACACATGACGCATAACGAGTTTTGCGATTACGGAATTCGAGATGATATGGAGCTTTCAGGTCTTGAACGCGCGGCACAGAAGTGGAAGGACATAACTTTCCTTTGCCACTCTGCAGATTTCTGGAACAAAATCTCCGGCGAAGGTCCGCAGACCGGTTATCCCACAGATAAAGTTCAGCCGGGTGGACGAGTTGTCGAGCTTATGCGCAAGTATCCGAATATCCACGGTGACCTCTCCGCAGGCAGCGGACTCAACGCAATTATGCGTGACCGCGAGTTTGGTATTGCGTTCTTAAATGAGTTCCAGGATAAGCTTTATTTCGGTCAGGATTATTGCTCACTTTCAAATAATATGATGCATTCGGAATATTTGGATGAGCTCATTGAAAACGGAGAAATCAGCCAAGAAGTATATGATAAGGTCTGTTGGAAAAATGCAGTGAAGCTTTTAGGACTTGACCTTACCGAAGATGATTTCAAATTATAAAAATAAAAGCCTTGAAAGTGCATTACACTTTCAAGGCTTTTAAACTTAAAATTAATCAACGATGTAGGAAGCTACTGCGTTGCGGAATGCTTTGCATTCATCATCTGTACCGTGAACCTCTATCTTGATAGGTTTTGCAAGGTCAATGCTGAAAATGCCCATAATTGATTTTGCGTCAACTGTATATCTGCCTGAGATAATATCAATTTCGCACATCTGAGAGCAAGCTGCATTTACAAACTGCTTTACGTCGTTGATAGAAGTCAATTGCACGTAAAAATTGTTCATTTTTAAATTCCTCCTTTTTTTCTTACAATCTGACTTGCGTCATCACTGTTAAATACATTATAATACCAACAGAGAAAAAAATGCAACTACTTAGTTGTAAAATTATTTTTAAGTTTATGGGTGAGATTTATGAAAATTGCTTTTTTTACGCTCGGCTGTAAAGTAAATCAGTTTGAAACCCAGGCAATGGAGCTTATTTCTGTAAGCAGGGGACATGAAATAGTGGATTTTTCGGATGAGGCTGACGCGTATGTTTTAAATACATGTACGGTAACTGCGACGAGTGACAAAAAATCACGTCAAGCTTTGCGGAAAGCGCGAAGAGCGCACCCTAATGCTGTTATCGCTGTGTGCGGATGTTTTCCGCAGGTGGATACCAAGCAGGCGCGCGCGCTTGAATGTGCGGATGTAATCGGAGGAAGTGCAGACCGTGAAAAGCTTCTAAATATGATTGAAGAGGCTTTTGAAAAAAACAGAAAACAAGAATATGTAGATGAAGCTCTTAAACGCAGAAAGTATGAGGTTCTTCCGGCAGGCGGACTTTCCGGTCATACACGCGCGATGCTAAAGGTTCAGGACGGATGCTCTAATTTTTGCTCTTACTGCATTATTCCATACGCAAGAGGACCGGTGCGCTCAATAGAAATTAATGAGGCACTATCGCAGGTAAACGAGCTCGTTATAAACGGTTATCATGAAATAGTGATTACCGGAATAGAAATATCATCGTACGGTAAGGATTTAAAACCGCGTGTAACGCTTGTTGATTTGCTTGAGGAAATATTAAAACAAGCACCACAGGTGCGCTTCAGATTAGGTTCACTTGAACCTCGAACCGTAGACGAGGAGTTTTGCAAGCGCCTTTCAGTCTTTTCAAATCTATGCCCGCAGTTTCATTTGTCTATGCAAAGCGGTTGCGATGAGACCTTAAAGCGCATGCGAAGAAGGTATGACACGGAAAGGTATTTTAAATCCGTAAAATTGCTAAAAGAGGCATTTCCAAAATGCGCAATCACAACTGATTTGATAGTTGGTTTTCCGGGCGAGGATGAAAATGAGTTTTTAAAAACTTTGGAATTTATAGAAAAGTGCGAATTCTCCGATATGCATATTTTTCCATATTCAAAGCGCAATGGAACACCTGCGGCGGATATGCCAAATCAAGTGCTGCGCGCCGTAAAGGAAGAGCGCGCAGCACGCGCATCAGCCGTTGCAGAGAGAATGAAGAATATATATATCAAATCGTTTATCGGCGAAAATCTTCAGGTGCTTTTTGAGGAGATGCAGGACGGCATGTGGACAGGGCATTCGGAAAACTACGTGCGTGTGTGGTGTGAAAGCGAAAATGATTTAAAAAATAAGCTGTGCACGGTTAAAATAAGCAGTACATTTAAGGATGGTCTGATGGGCGAAATCCTTTAAAGACTTGAAATGTAAAAGTATTTATAGTAAAATATTTATTATGCGACAAGGGAGTTTGTTTTACTGTGGTAAAAAAACTTGTTTTTTTACTTGCGTTGTCTGCGATTTTTTGGCTTATATCGTGCAGTCTCGCACCCTTTTCAGAGGAAAATAATGT
>JAZRUF010000081.1:0-3063 GCA_045652405.1 Eubacteriales bacterium
AAACACCATTAAAAAACATTGTTAAAAATACTTATACGAAACACAAAAGGAGCATAAAGGCAATATTACCTTTATGCTCCTCTTCAAAAGATTTTTAAGATAAATTTTAGCATCGAGTTCCCAAAAAGTTCCCAAAGAATATTTGGAAACGCCTGAAATATCAACATTTGTAGCGATTTTACTCAAACAAAAAAATTACAAAATTGTTCTCTTTTTTACCGTTATTTACTACTATTTTCCTTTATCTTCCCCTAACTTCCAAAATGTCGAAAGAACTCGAAATCAGTTTGCCGGCAACTCCGGCACGTGGGTTCGAATCCCACCGTCTCCGCCAAACAAGAAAGGTGCCAGCCGGAGGGTGGTACCTTTTTTCATTTAGGTTTGACATTGCGCGAAAAAAGACGTATCATAATATTTATAGTCTGCTTTCAAAATCTTATTTTTACCTATATAATATAAAGGAGCTGTTTTTATGAAAATTGCAGTAACATATGAAAACGGAGAAATTTTTCAACACTTCGGTCACACACGTGAATTCAAAATCTATACCGTTGAAAATGGAAATCTTGTCTCTACGGAAGTTATAAGCTCAGGCGGTAGTGGTCATGGCGCGCTCGCAGGGCTCCTCTCATCACTTAAAGTAGATGTCCTCATCTGTGGCGGAATTGGTGGCGGCGCGCAAATAGCACTTGCCCAAGCCGGCATTAAACTTTTCGGCGGTGTTCAAGGCAGTGCCGATGCTGCGGTTAATGCCTTCATTTCCAATTCACTTGAGTATAATCCGGACGTAAAATGCAATCACCATGACCACACCCACGGAAAAGGACATACCTGCGGAGACCACGGCTGTGGAAACCACTCTTGCCACTGATAACAACTGTTTGACGAACGATAAAAAGCTCTGACCAATTTAAATTGGTCAGAGCTTTTTTATTTAAAATTCAATTCCATGACGCGCTTTTGTCCCACAATCATACGGATGCTTTAACTTTTTCATCTCCGTCACGTAATCGGCAAGCTCGACAAGCTCCTGTGAAGGTGCTCTCCCGGTAAGTACTATCTCCAGCGACTCGGGCTTTTTCTTTAAAAGCTCTATCAGTTCAGCTTCATTTATTGCGCAGCACTTGCATGCCGCCATCGCCTCATCAAGCACCAACACGTCCACATCCTTCCGAATCCGCTCTTTTACGCGTTCAAACAACTCCGAATAACTGCGGCACGCTATAACTTTTTGTTCCTCATTCATATTCTGAAAAAATCCGTAACATGTGCTGCATACAAATATCTCTACTCCTCGAAGCTCTTTGAGCATGCAAATCTCAGATGAACTTCCATCTTTCATAAACTGCGCAAATACAACTTTTTTCTTAGCACCCGCAGCACGTACAGCAAGTCCGGTTGCCGCAGTAGTCTTGCCCTTGCCGTCTCCGCAATATATATGTATAAGTCCTGCCATTGAAATCCCTCCAGTTTATACTATTATACCCCTTGTCCAACCTCAACGCAATCTTCACTTTAAACAAAACCGCGGCAATTTTCATCCTCTGAAAACTACCGCAGTTGAATTTTTATATTATTTTTTATCCTTTGCGCCAAACCATTTTGTTAACAACACCGGTATAGCTTTGAATTATCTTAACCACCTTTGTAGACACATTTTCACATACATAATCCGGCACCGGTGTTCCGTGGTTACCTGCGTTGCACATATCCACCGCAGTATCCACCGCCTGCATGAGTCCCATTTCATCGATTCCCGCTAAAATAAAGCACGCCTTGTCTAGCGCCTCAGGACGTTCAGTGCTCGTGCGTATGCACACAGCAGGGAACGAATGCCCAACGGACGTAAAGAAACTGCTCTCCTCAGGGAGAGTTCCGCTGTCAGACACAACTGCAAACGCGTTCATCTGCAAGCAGTTATAGTCATGGAAGCCAAGCGGGTCATGGCGTATTACACGCGTATCAAGCTCAAATCCACTCTCCTCAAGCCTTTTCTTGCTTCGCGGATGGCAGGAATAAAGTATCGGCATATCGTATTTTTCAGCCAACGCATTTATCGCACCAAACAAGCTCCGGAAGTTTTTCTCCGTATCAATATTTTCCTCACGGTGGGCGGAGAGAAGAATGTACTTTCCTTTTTCAAGCCCTAACTTCGCGTGAATGTCACTCGCGTAAATATCGTCTAAATTCCTATGCAGAACCTCTGCCATAGGCGAACCGGTCACATACGTCCGCTCCGCCGCGCAACCCTCGCGGTTTAAATATCTGCGCGCGTGTTCAGAATAGCACATGTTAACATCCGCAATATGGTCTACTATTCGGCGATTAGTCTCTTCAGGCAAGCACTCATCAAAGCAGCGGTTACCCGCCTCCATGTGGAAAATCGGAATATGCAGACGCTTTGCCGCAATCGCACTCAGGCATGAGTTCGTATCGCCTAAAATAAGAAGTGCATCGGGTTTTATCTGCGTCATAAGCTTGTACGAGCAGTTTATGATATTTCCCACGGTCGCACCGAGGTCATCGCCTACCGCATCCATATACACATCCGGATTCTCAAGCTTTAAATCCTTGAAGAACACGCCGTTTAAGTTGTAATCGTAATTTTGGCCGGTATGCGCCAAAACGCAATCAAAATACTCACGGCACTTGTTTATCGTCGCGGCAAGTCTTATAATCTCCGGGCGTGTCCCTACTATTATAAGAAGCTTAAGCTTTCCGTTTTCCTTGAATTTTACATCAGAATAATCTGTTTTAATATCCATACTCTACACTTCCTCAAAAAATGTGTCCGGCTTCGATGGGTCAAAGCACTCATTGCACCACATGAACGTCACCATGTCCTCATCGCCGAGATTTTCGATATTGTGCGTATATCCAACCGGTATGTCAACAACTTCAAGCTTGTCACCCGACACAAAATACTCGTGCACCTTATCCTCACCTATTTTCCTGAATCGAATAACACCGCGGCCGGATACCACTAAAAACTTCTCGTTTTTAGTGTGGTGCCAGTGGTTTCCCTTTATAATATGGGGCTTTGAGATATTTACGCTAAGTCGG
>JAZRUF010000082.1:0-4272 GCA_045652405.1 Eubacteriales bacterium
TTATTAGCTTCAAGAATACGCTTCATTTCCAGAATATCCGCAGCACTTCTGGTAAAAGATGCTGCGATAAAGTCAACATCCTGCTCAATGCCAAAAAGCAAATCCTGCCTATCCTTATCGCTTACGAATGGGACGTTTAGCGTAATATCGGGTACGTTTACAGATTTCCTGTCAGACACGATTCCGCCGTTTTTTACACGGCATTTAACCTCATCACCGTTTTTCTCCTCTGCTTCCATTTCGATAAGACCGTCATCAATGAGGATACGCGTGCCGATTTCCACTTCCTTTGGAAGCCCTTCATAGCTTATACTTACCCGCTCTTCGTTTCCGACAACTTCTTTGGAGGTGAGAGTGAAAATTTGTCCCGGTGCAAGCTCTACTCTATTTTTATCAAAAAAACCCAGACGTATTTCCGGACCCTTAGTATCAAGCATGATACCTACCGGGGCTCCCAGGCTCTCACGCACACGCTTTACCATATCAATACGCCTTCTGTGCTCATCGTAGGAGCCGTGGCTAAAATTTAGCCGCGCTACATTCATTCCGTTTTCTATAAGCCCGGTTATCATTTCTTCGCTGTCAGTAGCAGGGCCTAAAGTACATATGATTTTTGTTTTACGCATAATATCTTCTCCATTCAGGGCGACAACAGCAATTGTTAAATTTCCCTATATTTTGGCAAAAAAATTTAGTGGTTTTACCAATGCCATTTGTCTTAAATTCATAGTATAATATCTTGGTAATTGTATCATCAATTACCGCACGTGTAAAGAGGCAGAGTAGACTTTTGTGGGTCAAGTGCTGTGCGGACGGGGAGTTGCCGCATGGACGAAGGTGTAGTTTTTACATATTACACTGCCGTACAAAGGTCGCATCCCGCTGTCACATAGATGGGACTTCCCTTCTTTGTGGCCTGATCCGGTATTATTATACCCTGGATGCAGAAAAATTTACAAAGGAGGTTTTTTTATGTCTCAAAACCGTTTGCGTGCATCTTTATATGAGCTAAAGAATGTACGCTCCCTCACCCTCTGTGCATTGCTTATAGCAATTCACGTTTTGCTCAATATGTTTTCCTTTTACGTAGCAGGTGTAATAAAGGTGTCCTTTACTTACCTTGCCTTAGCGCTTATAGCGCTGCTGTTTGGTCCTGTAACCGCGGCTTTTTCAGGCGCAGTCTGCGAAATCGTTGGATACATGTTAAATTCAGTGGGTGCATATCATCCGGGATTTACCTTGACCACGATGCTCAGCGGGTTTGTGATGGGACTTTTCTTCTACAAGCGCGAAATTAAAATCTGGCGCATTGGAGCTGCCCGTTTGATTGTGAACCTATTCTTTAACATAGGTATCAATACAATTTGGGTAATGCAAACGGTTGGAAAAGCATATATGGCACTTCTGCCCGGAAGGCTTTGGAAGAACCTGGTTCTCTTGCCGGTTGAAATTCTTTTGATATACTTGGTATTTAAAGCGGTTTCTTCGGTACAAAAAAGATATTTTCCGAATAAATAAATTAAACGCCCGCCTAATGCGGGCGTTTTTGTTTTGCATTTAATTTTATCTGGCTTTACCCAGAAAGAACAGTGCTATGGTTCCGGGGCCTGCATGAGCACCTATAACTGGACCTATATCCGCCACATATTTAACTTCCGCACCAAAACGTTCTTTTAGCATCTGCTTCATAATTTCAACGTCCTCACCGCAATCTGCGTTGCAGATGTACACAACTCCGGAACTCGGCTCAAGAGCAAGCTCTTCATATTTATCGACAATTGCTTTGAGTGCATTTTTTCTTCCGCGCACCTTGGACACGTTAATAAGATGCCCCTCATCATCCACGTGGAGTACGGGTTTAATTCCAAGTGCAGCGCCAAGAAGAGCTGCGGCGGCGCTTACTCTTCCGCCGCGCTTTAAGTAAACCAAATCATCTACCGTAAACCAATGGCACATATTTGGGCAGATTTCAGACATGTACTGACAAAGCTCGTCAATAGTTGCGCCGTTATTTTTCTTTTCAACTGCAAGATAAACCAACAGACCCTGGCCGGCAGATGCAGCGAGAGTATCAACCGTCAGGATTTTTCTGTCCGGATACTTTTCCAAAAGCTCTTCGGCTGCCATACGCGCAGAATTGTATGTCGTGCTCAGCCCGGACGAGAAGCCTAAGTACAAAATATCATTTCCGGCTACAAGCTCCTCTTCAAACAAATCTTTAAGTGTTTCTAAATTTATTGCGGATGTGCGCGCAATTTTACCTGCGCGCATTTGGTCATAAAAAGCCTTAGATTCTAAGTCATAATTTGAGTATATCTTCTCTTCACCGTCAAACATGAATGTAAGGCAAGCATACTTGACACCCCATTCATTCAACACCTTCTCGGATATGTCACATCCTGAATCAGTCATTATAACATAATTGCTCATACTTTAATTCTCCTTATTTATTTTACCGCATTATATTCAATTTAACATATTATAGAAATCATTATACCCATTTAACCCAGACAATTCAAGAGCTTGAAGTGTTTTTGATTCTATACTCTTTTTTTCTTGGTTGTAGAACGCGCACATTCACGCTCTACTATTGGTAGAGCGCAAGCAAACCCTTGGGATGCAAATGAGTTGCCATATGTGTTCTTTTATGGTAGAATTATTTTATACTATATTTTGCATTTAGAGAAAGGTTTGTGCATATGACTAATTTAAAGCCTATTATTGCCCAAAACATTTCCTGCTTACGCACAGCCACCGGCATGACTCAGCTTGAGCTGGCTGAAAAACTCAATTATTCCGATAAAGCGGTTTCAAAATGGGAGCGGGGAGAATCCGTTCCGGACATTGCAGTTTTAAAGGAAATAGCGGACCTTTTCGGCGTAACGATTGATTACCTTATTTGTTCAGAGCATCCCGAACAAATACCTGAGGCAAAGCCTGCAATCGCACGTAAAAAGCGTAACCGAAGTTTTATAACCGGTATGAGTATTCTTTTAGTATGGCTTATTGCCGAGATAGCTTTTGTAATAACCGAATCCATTTCAGGGACTACCGTATTTTGTTTTCTTCCTTTTTTATATGCGATCCCTGCAACACTCATTGTCTGGCTGATCCTAAATTCGGTATGGTTTAACAAGCGCCGCAACTTCCTGATTATATCAATGCTCATGTGGTCAGTGCTTATTGGATTTTATTTGACGCTGTATTTATTTAATCTTAACATATGGCTTGTATTTATTCTTGGTATACCGGGTCAAGCAATTATATTTATGTGGTCAAAGCTCAATTTTAGCTCAAAATAATATTTTAATGCGAAGGGATGATTTTCTATGCTTATAATTGAAATGCTAAAGTCGGTATTTTTAGGAATTGTCGAAGGTATCACCGAATGGTTGCCTATAAGCTCGACCGGACATCTTATCCTATTTAACGAGTTTATGAACAACGAAGGCTCGTTTCTCTCTTCCGATCTGTACATATACGTTATTCAGCTTGGTGCAATTTTAGCGGTTGTAACGCACTTCTTCAGCAAGCTAAACCCCTTTGCGCCATCTAAATCCGCTCAGGAAAAGAAGGATACGTGGCAGATGTGGTTTAAGGTGATTGTTGCTTGCATTCCCGCGGCAGTTGCCGGTCTTCTGTTAAACGATTACATGGAGAACTTTGAAAATTGGCAGGTTGTTTCTGCTACCCTTATCCTCTACGGTATTGCATTTATTGTAATCGAGAGAGCGAAAAAAAAAGAAACCGTGCATGAGATGAAGGATATGACATACAAAACCGCTGTTCTCGTCGGTCTTTTCCAGGTTCTTTCCATAATCCCCGGAACATCGCGTTCTGGCTCTACAATCCTCGGTGGCATGCTCCTCGGAACATCCCGGACTGTTGCTGCAGAATTTTCATTCTTCCTTGCAATACCTGTTATGTTTGGCGTAAGCTTCCTTAAAATTATAACCTATGACGGAATTATAAACTGGTTACTCCTCGGAATCGGCATGGCAGTTTCCTACATCGTTTCCATGCTTGCCATCAAGTTCCTGATGAACTACGTCAAAAAGCGCGACTTTAAGCCATTCGGCTATTACAGAATTATACTGGCAATAATCGTTATTCTGTATTTCACTGTTATACGCTAAAATAAAAAGGTATTGCTTTCAAAAGAAAGCAAAACCTTTTTATTTACTCACCGTAATTTACATCTACCCACGCGCCTTTTTCGGCAGACTCATAAATCGCGAGAACCAAGTCAACACCGCGGCGTGCGCTGCGCGC
>JAZRUF010000083.1:0-3418 GCA_045652405.1 Eubacteriales bacterium
CAATATAATTTAAGACCGCAAGCATGGGCGCGCGGTACTTTTCAAATGCTTTCATGTCACGTTCACTGCATGATGCGTAGAAAATGGGTGAAAGCTTCGCAGAAAACTCACGCAAAATATCCGCAAGAGCCGCGTTATACACATCTATAGACTTGGAACTGCGCTTGAGCTGCTCGGATGCTGCGCGGGCTGATGTGTCAAAAAATTCATTGGTCAGGCGGTTGAAATAAAATTGACTCTCCTCGGGGATTTTTAAGGTAAGTCGGTTTAAGCTTCCGCCGTGTACCCACGGGCGCAGGTACGCCCAGTCAAAGAACAGTGCGAGCGCCTCGTCGCCCACATGATTTTTCAAAGCCTCGAGCGTGAAGTTGGGTCTCCGTCCCGAACTTCCGTCATCTGCAGAGTTTAAGCAGTGCGGCAGGACCATGGGAATAATCGTCATTCGACCGCCTTTAAGCTCAAAATTGCGCCCGCCTATTGTGATATCCATCTTGGAAGAAAACGAGTGCAACCAGAAAATCTCGATAAAATCGTGATAGTGCAGGGGGTTGTTGCGTATCTTGTTGAAGTTTTTATCGCCTATCTGATAGCACGCAATCTCATTTCGCTTAGTAGAAATCATTGAGGTTATAGACAACATCTGCGCAGCACCCGGCGCGTGGCGCGTGGTGAACATCTCACTGTGCAAATCTTTGTATAAATTGTCAAGGTTTTTGGTGGAATTCACGAAAATCACCTCAAAAAGTGAAAAATTGTTTTAATGACAAAAGCGCGTCATAAAACATGTATAATAAAGCCATGCAGGAATATCTTCACAAAGGTATTCTACCACAGCTTTCTGTGTGGTGCAAAATAATTTTTTAATTTTAAGAAAGGAAGGGTTACAAAATGAAGAAATTAACAACCCGCATCTTAGCTATGATTATGGCAGCTGCTATGCTCTTTACGCTTGGCGCATGCTCAGGTGGCGAGGATGCAACGAAAAAGGGCACAGGTGTTGATGGTGCAGTGTTCTCAGCAGATGACAATCTGGACATTATCATCGGCTCCCATGTAAGCTGGCCGTACAATGAAAATTGGGTAGTATGGGATTACATACGCGAGTCAGTCGGCGGAAACATCAACATTGCCGCTATTCCGTCCTCTGATTGGGACACCAAGCTCTCACTCATGATGGCAAACCCATCTGACCTGCCGGATTTGATGCACTTCTCATCAAAGAGCTCGGTTGACATTCACGCACTATCCGGTGCGTTTGTTCCGATAAGCGACGTTGAGGACCAGATGCCCAACTACAAGGCATTCATGGAGTCCCTGCCCGAGGTAGAGCGCAACGTTCTCATCTCCGAGAAGCTCTCCGGCGACGGTAAGATTTACTCGGGCATATCCTACGGTATGCAGAACTCAGGTCAGATTTGGATGTACCGCAAGGACGTATTCGAAGAGCACGGACTCAAGGTCCCGACCAATCAGGACGAGCTCTACGAGGTCTGCAAAAAGCTCAAAGAGCTGTATCCGGACTCTTATCCGCTGTGCCTGAGAAGCGGTATCAACTCTATCGCAACCTTCGGCACACTCTTTACTCCGTACTTTAATCCGTATATCTACTATGACTTTGAAAACGAAGAGTGGAAGTACGGCGCAATCGAGCCGGCTATGAAGGAAATTATTGATTTCCTCATCAAGTTCCAGCGTGAAGGCCTGATGCCGCCTGACTTTATGACAATAGAGTCCAAGGCATGGGAAGAGCTTATGAGTACCGACCGTGGCTTCATCACCATGGATAACCTGGTACGTGTTGACTTCTTCACACCGTCTGTCCGCGAGGTTGACCCGGACTTTACCCTTGCACTCATGGAGCCGCCGATGCTCGGCAAGACCGACAAGGCTCAGCGCAAGATTGCAAGAGCATTGGGCGACAAGACCGGCTATGCAATCTGCAACACCGGCGATAAGAAGGGCATTGCAAATGCGGTTAAGTTTATCGACTGGATGTACACCGACGAAGCGGCAGAGCTCTTAAGCTGGGGTAAGGAAGGCGAAACCTATAAGGTGGTTGACGGCGAGAAGGAATTCATCCTCTCCGACGAAGGCTCTGACATAAACAACCTCTACGGTCTCCAGACCTACGGCACCTATCAGCGCGTTGACCCGATAGTTTCTATTGAGGCAATGAGCGATGAGCAGGGCGCAATGGTTGACGAAGCACGTACTTATTACGAAGACCGTACCAACCCGAAATTCTGGATGGCATTCTCTGATGACGAATTAAAGCGCCGCGAGCTTGTCCGCCCGGAAATCGAAGCTTATACTCAGGAGATGATTTCAAAGTTCATCCTTGAGCAGGCTCCGCTTACCGAGTGGGATACCTTCGTAAAGACGGTTTGGGATATGGGCCTTGAGGAGTTCCTCGACGTTCACCGCTCCGCCTACTCACGCGTAGAAGCATCAGTAAAGTAACTGAAGTTCATCCATGGGGCGCGAATGGAATACCTCGCGCCCTATAGGAATGAGAAGGTATAAAGTCTTACGCGTATATGCCTCCAAAACGGTATTGCGCAAAAAAATAATAAAAAATTATCCAAATCCATTCAACGCAATCTATCCTCATATAACCGAGGTAGAAAATAAACAATTTTTTATTAGGAGGAATATAAAAAATGAAAGCAATATTCCGCAAATCTACATCATTCATTTTGGCACTCGCCATGGTTATCGGCATACTGCCAACGATTGCCATCCCGGCAGCCGAAGCTGCAAATGGTGACACACTTGTGTACGACATGACCACAAGCAATACGAAAATTGCAGCAATGATTGAGGAAAAGGGAACAAATTTTGTCGGTATACATGTTAAGATTGCTGACGGTTTTAACTGGGAAATTAACCAGAGTCAGACCGCGTCTGCTGCTTTAAGGACGAATCAGACTGGTGACGGCATAAAGATTGATAGTTGGGGACCGTCGTTCCGCACGAGAAGTGCAGGCCATACCGTGGCACTGAATATTGTTGTTCCCGAGCCGGGACGTTACTCGGTTGAGTCAATTAAGGGTTACTTCAGCAGCGATGCGACCGGCGTTGCAGTGTCCATAAATGACGAGCAAATCGGCACGGTTGCCGCGAAAGCAGGGGCATACGAAGAGTTTGAATATACGCCGGATGAAGTTAACGGCGGCATTGTTGAGCTTAATGCGGGTACACATACTTTCAAATTCAACCCTACTATTGCTGGCTGCAACGACCTGAGACCGGGCGTAATTACGCTTGTAAAGGAGCAGGCTCCGGTAGAACCGCATCCGGTAGAAATCACCAATAAGGAAATCTTCGGTGACGTAAGCGCGTACATTACAAAGGACGGCGATTTCGTTGCATTCTCAGGTATTGACACTACTGAAAATTACAGCGAAGTAGGCTTCTA
>JAZRUF010000084.1:0-9710 GCA_045652405.1 Eubacteriales bacterium
AGCTCATATGAAACCTCGCCGCCGGAAAGTCCTACGACCTTTGCTCCGAGCTTAAAGTCAATACCCTTTTTGGTGTAGCTCTCAAGCAGAATCTTTGAAATTTCATCATCTGTAGGACCTGCAATTTTCGGAAGCATTTCAATAACGGTTACCTGGCTTCCTGCAGAATTAAAGTATGATGCCATCTCAAGACCGATTACGCCGCCGCCGATAACTACAAGCTTTTCGGGAATCTCAGTCATGTCCAGAATTTCGCGGTTAGTCAATGCAACGCCTGCATCAAGTGCTTCACGAAGTCCGGGAATAGGAGGAACAACCGGCATAGAACCACATGCAACAATCAGGTTCTTGCCTTCGTATTCCTGCTCACCTGCTTTAACCTTGAAGCCCTCACCTTTTCCGGTAATAACGCCTTCGCTCTCAACCACGGTAACCTTGCCGGATTTAAGTGCTGCGCGAATTCCGTTAACCAGCTTCTTGGTTACATCGTTCTTGCGCGCAACAACCGCTGCATGGTCAAGTGAAGAGGCCGTAACTTCTACGCCATAATCATTTGCATGCTTGGTGTAATCATAAATCTTTGCCGAATTTAAAAGAGTCTTTGTCGGGATGCAGCCCTCGTTTAAGCAAACACCGCCGAGAAAGCGCTTCTCAATAAGTGCGACGCTCAAGCCTTCTGCTGAAGCGCGCTCTGCAGCCAGATAACCTGCAGGACCGCCGCCCAAAACTATAAGATCAAACATTATTTTTATCCTCCTTATTCTTATGCACCCAACAGCATGGTAAAGTTCTCAAGCGCGGTGCAAAGTTCCTTAAGGAAACGAGCAACCGGTGCACCGTCAACAGCGCGGTGGTCAAACGTCAGAGAAAGTCCCATAGCCGGATAAAGCTTGAGTTCGCCGTTTACTTCACGTACACGCTTTGTAACGCTGCAAACACCGAGGATTGCACACTGCGGCGGATTGATAACCGGAGTAAAGCTTTCAACACCCATGTTGCCGAGGTTACTTACAGTGAATGTGCCACCCTTTAAGATATCCGGGCTGCATGCACCGTCACGGCAGGAGCTGCATACCTCTTTTGCCTTATCAGAGATTTCCTTAAGGCTCATACGGTTTGCGTAGAATACAGTCGGAACCATGAGGCCTCTTGCGGTATCTGTTGCAACACCGAGATGAACGTTATTGAAAATAGTCATCTTATCATCTGCAAAGTATGAATTGAGAACCTTGTGATTTAAGAGTACACGTGATACCGCAAAGAGAATCATATCGTTGAGTGTAACCTTCTCCATGCCGTAAGCCTCGCCCTGCTCCTTGAGAATCTTGCGGTAATTAAGGATTGCAGTAGCGTCAAAGCTTGTATTGAATGTAAGCTGAGCCATGGTAGAAAGTGAAGTATGCATAGACTTTGCAATAACCTTACGGATGTTAGAGTTCTTAACCTCTTCAAATTCCGGAACATCGCTGTCAAACATTGCAGCAGGTGCAGCAGATACCGGAGCTGCCATATCAGCAACAGTAACACGTCCGCCAACGCCTGAACCTGCAATATCCGCAGATACACCTGCATAAGCATCTGCTGCTGCATATGTAGAAATTTTGCCCTCAGCGATAAGACGCTCTACATCGCGCTCAATAATACGTCCGTTAGGTCCGGTAGCTTGTGCAAGATTGAGGTTTGCGCAGCTCTTCTCAGCGAGATTACGTGCACGCGGAGAAATTTTCATATCACCGCTTACAGTAGTAGCCGTAGGTGCTGCAGCTTCAACAACCGGTGCAGCCGCAGGTGCAGCTTCTTTAGACGGTGCTTCTTCCGCTGTATCATCCTCAGATGCAGGCTTAAACTCGCTTGTATCTTCGCCCGGATTGCCGATTACACAGACATTTAATAAGCACGGTACATCGTCACCCTCTTCAAAGAATATATCAAGCATGGTACCGCCTACCTTAGCGGTTTCCTCAAAGCTTGCCTTGTCTGTCTCATACGAGAAGAGCACATCGCCTATCTCAACCGTATCACCTTTGTTTTTATTCCATTTTGCAATAATGCAGCTTTCAACTGACTGTCCCTGACGGGGCATAATTACCGGAGTTGCCATGTTTTGATTTCCACCTTTCTTACTATGTTTTTTTATTTCTTATTTTCAAGAAGATACTTCTCAGCCTCTGCGCTCCAGAGACCGTTGCTGCGCTTTACTATATCGCTCAGTCCTTTGAAGAACGGATCGGTTTTGCCGAGCTCTTCAAAATCGTCAATTGCAGTAAGCGGCATATCAACATGAGTGTAAATAAGCTTCTTACCGCCCTTGATGTTCGGGAGATTGAGAGTTGACTCCTTAGCACTGTCAATACCGCCGACATGCGTTACCATAACCGCAGGATTTAGTCTTCCGGTTTCCATAAGTTTTAATGACTCACGCATATCATCGGTGTTTCCACCGGATGTTCCGAGCAGGTGTGTTGCATTGTAATGCAGGTTATAGAAGTTAACCGTTGCAGAAAACTCGTGGTTAGTCGGGCCTGCAAAGAAGTTTATGCATCCATCATATGCAAGAACCGAATCAGCAAGCTCACAAACCGGCTTAACCGGAGCCATAAGCATAACGTCATCATAACCCTTACCGTCGGTCAAATCCATAAGATACTGTTTTGCATCGCCTACATTATTTGTATTTACGTAAACGAGCTTAACGCCGTTCTTCTCTGCATCCTCAGGAGTAAGCAAGCTCTTTGCACGCTCAAGACGTGCATCGTCAATATCCGTTACAACAAGAAGTGACGGCTTGCGGTCACCGTGCATAGCATAGTCAATAGCGCCCATACCCATCGGACCTGCACCTGCCATGATGATGAGATTTCCGCCCTCGCGGATACCCATCTCATGCTCATAAGAGCCGGGTTTAGTATGGTACATTGCATGGTATCCGCCAACTATGCAGGACATCGGCTCGGACAGTGAACCATGAAAGAACGCGTCTCCATTATAATCAAGTAAGCAGTCGCAGAGCATTACTTCAGCAGGAATTACAACATATGTAGCGCAGCCGCCGATGTTCTGATAAGAATATCCCGGAGCGTATAAGCTACCCTTGTAGTTAAGAGCCGGCTGAATTGAAAATTTATTTCCAACTTTAAACTTATCCTGCCAATTCTTACCTACTTCACGGATAATTCCGCAGAACTCATGACCAATTATAATCGGATTATCCGCTACATCATCAGGGACACGCTTATGGTCGCCGCCCTGAAGTGCCGCCTTATAGCTTGACATGCAAATACTGTCAGTAACTATTTCAGCAAGTATTTCATCATCGCTGATTTGCGGAAGCTCAAATTCTTCCAAGCGCAAATCGTTTTTACCATAAAGTCTCAACGCTTTTGTTTTCATTTTCATACCACCTCACACAAAATTTAAAAATGTTTGAAACTAACATCTTTATGTTAATAATTATACTTTTTAGTTTTGTTTCTGTCAATACCCAACTTAGCAATTTCACACCACTTCTACACCCTTATTATGTAGAAATTCACGAATATCCTGAGGGATGTCTGAGTCGCATATCAGCATGTCAATATCCTCAGGCCATGCGAATACGTAAGGCATGGTTTTTCCAAGCTTTGTACTGTCCATCAGCATTATGCGACGCTTAGCTTTTTGAAGAACTAAACGTTTTAGCTCTGCATCATATGCAGTACCGCAACTGAACCCGCCGTCTGTAGAAAATGCGGTTGCAGCAATAAACGCCGTGTCAATATTTAAATTAGAAATCCCTCTGACTGCCTGAGGGCCCGCCATAGAAATACTGTTTTTGTTAAACTCACCGCCGATAACGTTTACAGTACCGTTTTTTAAACGCAGAAGCTCCAGCGCGATATTAAGACCGTTGGTTGAAATCAGAAGTCTTTTATCCGGAAGTCTCTGCGCTAATGCCATAGTCGTACTTCCTGAATCCAAATAAATAGAATTTTCAGCAATGACATACTCCGCAGCTTTTTCACCTATCTCCATCTTTTTATCTATGTTTACGGAACTTCGTTTTGAAAAAACGTCTTCAACCAGCAGATTTATAGAATTAATAGATTTAGCGCCACCGTGGACCCTTATTATTTCGCCTTCCTGCTCAAGTGCTTCCAAATCACGTCTTATCGTCATTTCCGAAACATCAGGCACGAGTTGCTTGAGTTCACTTAGGATAACCTCTTGCTTTCGCTGAATATATTCATTAATTTGTCTGCGTCTCTCGTTCACTTAATCACCTCCAATGTTAATTCGAAACATTACTCTGATATTTTCTATCATTAGTATACCTTTTTTATAACTGTTTTGCAAGAATTTATCCACCAAAACATAGAGATAGTTAAAATAAAGAAAAGACATCTACATGGATGTCTTTTCTTTATTTAAGTCCTTATTATTAATTTATTCAGCCTCAGTCTGGCTTTGAGTTTCCTCGAGCTCTGCTTTTTTCAAGGAAACGCTGTCCTTCGGAACCTCTTCACCAAACAATGCATAGAATTCCTCGGCATCCATAACTTCGTTTTTAAGAAGATATTCAGCCACCGCATGTAGCTTATCCATATGCTCGGTCAAAATCTTAGTACAACTATCATATGCACCATCAATTATATTCTTAACCTCTTCATCAATTAATGCTGCAACACTTTCAGAGAAATTGCGCTTTGATGCAAAATCGCGCCCTAAGAAAACTTCGTCATGCTCAGATGCAAAATTTATCGGACCAAGCTTATCACTCATTCCGTATTTAGTCACCATATCACGCGCAATGTTAGACGCGCGCTGAATGTCATTTGAAGCACCTGTAGAAATATCATCAAGCACAAGTTTCTCAGCTACTCTGCCGCCGAGCAAGGATACAATATTTTCCGTCATCGCCGTGCGTGAAACCGTATAAGTATCTTCACGCGGCAAAGAGATAGTCATGCCTCCTGCCCTTCCGCGCGGGACAATAGTTATCTGATGCACAGGGTCCTGTGTTTCCAAAAACTTCATCGCGATAGCATGCCCTGCTTCATGGTACGCAGTCAAACGGTTATCCTTTTCCGAGCGAACACGTGCTTTTTTCTCAGGACCTGCAATTACTTTTATCATTGACTCTTCTATATCAGACATGCTTATAACCTGACTGTTTTTACGCGCCGCAAGAAGTGCCGCTTCATTGAGAAGATTCTCCAAATCAGCAGGTGTAAAACCGCTTGTGGACTTGGCAACTACAGATAAATCAACATCCTGCGCAAGCAATTTAGCTTTAGCGTGAATGTCCAAAACCGCTTCTCTTCCCTTTACATCCGGCAATCCAACATACACCTGACGGTCAAACCGTCCCGGACGCATGAGAGCCGGGTCAAGAATATCAGGTCTGTTTGTCGCCGCAATAATTATTACGCCTTCATTATTGCCAAAGCCATCCATCTCAACCAAAAGCTGGTTTAACGTTTGCTCACGCTCATCATGTCCGCCACCGTAGCCTGCACCGCGGTGACGACCTACTGCGTCAATCTCGTCAATAAATATAATTGCCGGAGCCGCCTTCTTAGCCTGCTCAAACAAATCACGAACGCGCGACGCACCTACACCAACATACAACTCAACAAAATCTGAGCCTGAAATAGACAAAAACGGAACACCCGCTTCACCTGCTACCGCCTTTGCTATATACGTTTTACCTGTACCCGGAGGTCCTACAAGCAAAACGCCTTTAGGTATGCGCGCACCAATATCTGTAAATTTTTTTGGGTTTTTCAAAAACTCTACGATTTCAGCAAGCTCGGCCTTTTCCTCATCAGCACCTGCAACATCGGAAAAAGTGACTTTTTTCTTTTCATCCGCACCCAACTTGGTACGTGCTTTTCCAAAGCGCATGGTTCTGTTAGCTCCGCCCTCTGCCTTATTGTACATAAAGTACCACATAAGAGCAATAAAACCTATAACAATCAGATACGGAAGGAGCATCATCCACCACGGTGTTCCTTGCTCAGGCTTTCGGTCATCAGCTTCTATAATACCTTGGCTGCGTTGCTCTTTGAGCAACTCACCCAAATCCATACGGAAATCAGCTCTTATCTGAGGGTCACTCAAATCAAAGAGCTTTTTAGTACCGTCGCGCAGCGTCATGCTTAGTATTCCGCCATCTATAACATAGCTCTGAACCTTTTCCTGTTCAAAATCACGTACAATATCTGAATAGGTAGGTTCAGGTGGCTGTTCACTCTCCCAAAGCATTGTTGCCATTGTAACCAAAACCACTATCGCGGCAATGAACAACAACAAATCACGTGTAGCTTTTTTCTTCAAAAAGCACCACATCCTTTCATTAATATATTAATATTTTTATTGATATATCTCTGGCTTAAGTACTCCTACATATGGTAAATCACGGTATTTTTCCGCAAAGTCAAGACCGTAGCCGACAAGGAATTCGTTAGGCACAACAAAGCCTGAATAATCTGCCTCTATAGGCTTTTCGCGTCTTGACGGCTTATCAAACAATGCGCACATTTTAAGGGATGCAGGATTACGTCCTTTAAGAAGCTCCATAAGTGCACTGAGCGTATTTCCTGTATCTAAAATATCTTCAACAACTATGACATGGCGACCTGAAATATCTTCATCCACATCCTTTTTAATTTTAAGGCATCCGGATGTAGAGGAATTGCCGTAGCTTGAAACCTGAATAAACTCTACCTGAACCGGCATATTAATCGCGCGCACTAAATCCGCAGTGAAAATAAATGAGCCTTTTAATACACATAATATAAGCGGATTTTTGCCTTCGTATTCACACTCAATGCGCTGGGCAAGTTCTTTTACTTTTTCTTCAATTTGCTCTTTAGAATATAAAATTCTCTCTACATCAGGATTCATATCATATTCTCCTTATTTCAACCCACAGTATTTTTTCTTTATCAGAAGCGGACATTCTCTCGTCTGCACCGATTCCGTAAACCCCGGCTATTTTTCCATCTGCAACAATAACCGGAATATTATCTCTTTCATCCTTAGGTATTTTCATATCAATAAATAATTTTTTAAGTGTCTTTTCAGGTCGCCCGCTAAGTTTTATACTGTCCCCCGCCGTACGCGGGCGAATTGTAATTTCACTGTTTATTTCTCTTACAGGTATCGCAAAGCTTGTTTTGCCCGGTTTGGGACAATCTGAACAGTTTCTACATGAGCAAGAAATTTCATATCCGCCGTTTTTTATAACCTGACCGGGTATAAGCTTAACACGCTCAAGCTTTAAAAAATATACTTCTGTAGAAAAGACTAAATTTTCATATTGTCTTGAAACAATAAGCCCACCCGGCATATTTAGCTTTGCTGAAGGACTCTTAGAGTGCACGAGACTTATTATATCGCAAATGTGATTAAATTCCAAGTAATAATTTGTAAACTTTATAGCACGTCTTGAAAACTCTAAAATCACTCTTCTCAAAAGCGCAGGATGAAGTGTTTTCAAAAAATCAACCGAAACAGATACCTTCTCCTTATCGCCTGCATACCCATCGACTACCTTCTGCGCCTCGGACGCTATGTAATCCTCGTCCTCTCTGAGCATCATTGAGTTATTTGCAACACTCTCTGATGCCTTTGGATTAATTTCATGCAGAATCGGGAGAACATCTAACCTGACACGGTTTCTCGTATATATCCTCTCAGCATTGGTAGAATCATCAACATATTCTTGATTTAGCTCTGAAAGATAATATTTAATCCGCTTGCGCGTGCATCCTATTAAAGGCCTTATTATATTGCCGCGAACCGGTGGTATGCCGCCAAGTCCGTTTAGGGACGAACCCCGCACCAAATGCATCAAAACTGTTTCAAGGTTATCCTCTGCATTATGGGCGGTGGCAATCTTATTGCCACCAAATTCTTTAAGTACATCATCGAAAAAAGCATAACGCGCGTTGCGTGCCGCTAGTTCAACTGATTCTCCGCTTACCTCAGCAAGCATCGCAACATCTTTTTTTTCATAAAAAAACTCAACATCAAGTTTACTGCAGAGATTGCGTACAAAATCTGCATCACGCCTTGCTTCATCCCCACGTAACATGTGATTTAAATGAGCTGCGCAAACGGTAAATTCAATTTCATCTTTAAGTTGCAAAAGAACTCTGAGCATGGCAACCGAGTCAGCGCCACCGGAAACACCGCATACTATTCGGTCTCCTTCGCTGACCATACCGTATTTTTTTATAGTTTCCTGCACAAACTCTTTCACGCCTATCTTCTCATCTCTCTACATCAATGTATATTGTCAATACTCGTAAACTTAGTATGGCTTCCGTCAAAGTGAAGCTTAACAGTGCCCACTTCGCCGTGACGGTTTTTCTCAATAATAAACTCGGTCTCACCCGGGTTTGAGCTTTCTTCTTTACTGTAATAATCTTCACGGTAAATAAAGATAACTACGTCAGCATCCTGCTCTATAGCTCCTGAATCACGTAAGTCTGAAAGGCGCGGACGTTTATTGTCACCTCGCTGCTCCGGCGCACGTGAAAGCTGGGACAAACACAAAATAGGAACATTGAGTTCCTTTGCCATTATCTTAAGCGAACGTGAAATATCCGAAACCTCTTGCTGTCTGTTCTCGGAACGTCGCCCGGATTGCATGAGCTGCAGGTAATCTATAATTACGAGCCCAAGCTCATCACCTATTCGTCTGCATTTTGCCTTCATCTCCGCAACCGTAATACCTGATGTGTCATCCAGATAAATTTTAGTCTTTGACAGTTCGGTTGATGCGTGGGCAATTGACATCCATTCCTGCTCATTGAGCACACCTGTTCTAAGCTTTTTAGAGTCAACCAATGATTCACTCGATACAAGTCGCAGTGCCAACTGCTCGTTGGACATTTCAAGTGAAAATACTGCAACCGCTTTATTTGTAAGCTTTGCCGCATTAACACCTATATTGAGCGCAATAGTCGTCTTTCCGACACCTGGGCGCGCCGCAAGCAAAACCAAATCAGAATTGTTAAGTCCTGACAAAAACGTATCCATCGCAGGAAACCCTGTCGGAACCCCCGGAACCTTGCCGCAGTTTTTTGCAAGCTCGCCTAAGTTATCATATACATCCCTGAGAACTGAGCGTATCGGAACAAGGCCCTTATGCTCTTTCTGATTTCTGACTGAATAGACCTTCTGCTCGGCAAGCTCAATAATCTCTTCCGCTTCACCATCACCGCTGGAAGCAAGCCCCCCTATCTCTCCGGATATTTCACTGAGCGCGCGCAAAAGTGCCTTATCCTTAACTATCTTGGCATACAGCATTACATTCGCCGCAGTAGGTGTTATATCCATAATCTGCATGAAATACTGCCTGCCGCCTGCAGCTTCTTCAAGCCCTCTCACGGAAAGCTGATTTAGCACCGTGACCGGGTCAATTGTGCTACTCAGGGTAAACATGGAATATATAGTTTCAAATATGTAACGGTTCTGCGTCAAATAAAAATCTGCAGGTTTTAAAAGTTCTATAACATCCGGGATGCATCTTGGGTCAATTAGCATCGCACCAAGCACTGCCTGCTCCGCCTCAACACTGTGCGGCAACTGTTTTCCTATGAGTTCATCCATTTCCACGTTTCACCTGCCATTCAATTAATCAAAGTTATCCTTACGCCTCTTTTACAGATACGTTAATAATTCCACTGACTTCATTGTAAAGCTTAACCTTAAGCTTATAT
>JAZRUF010000085.1:0-12380 GCA_045652405.1 Eubacteriales bacterium
TCACCCAACTGTATTTCCGTAGCCGCGATAATTTCCTCGCCAGTGTAGAGCGTGCTTCCGGTAATATCAAATTTAGCCACCTTAAAAAACACGGTCACTGCCGCGATAACCGCTCCCACAATAATAAATACCGCGAGCAAAGACGCTATCATCTTTCTCCTCTGCTTACGTCTGCGTCGTCTGCGATAATCGCTCCTGCTTCTTCTTGCCATTTTATCACCTACTTTATCATCAGTATATCTTCACACAAAAGTGTTAATTTCTAAATTCTTGAAATTTCAGCGCCAAGGTCTGTGAACGCCTTCTCTATTCTCTCATATCCCCTGTCAATATGCCGAATTTCACCTATCTCACTCTCACCATGCGCTGCAAGTGCCGCGATTACAAGTGCCGCACCGCCGCGCAAATCGCATGCATTGACGGATGTGCCTGTCAGCATCTTACCGCCGCTAACCACTGCGATTTTGCCCTCAACACGGATATTTGCCCCCATACGCATGAGCTCAGATACATGCCTGTACCGACTGTCAAAAATATTTTCTATAAATACCGAGGTTCCATTGCAACACGTAGCAAGTGCCATCATCGGCGCTTGAGCATCCGTTGGAAAGCCCGGATAAGGCATGGTTCTAACCGCTGAGAGTGCATGCAGCTTTCCGCTTCGTTTTACACGCACGCAATCCTTGTATATATCAAGTATACATCCGGCGGTTTCAAGCTGAGAAATCACCGTGGATATGTGCTCGGGCCTCATTTTTTTAACAATTACATCACCGCCGGCAGCCGCGGTAGCTATCAGGTATGTAGCCGCAACTATGCGGTCGGGTATCGCAGTGTGTTCGCAGTCATGTGTGGTGCAGCTGCCCTCTATTTCTATGGTAGAGCTTCCCGCACCGCTTATTTTTATACCCATTGAGCGCAGAAACTCCTGCAAGTCCTCTATTTCCGGCTCACGCGCAGCATTTAGCACGCGCGTCTTCCCCGGGCAGGCAGTCGCCGCAAGCATAATATTCTCAGTAGCTCCGACGCTCGGAAACGCTAAATCAATATCGCAGCCGATAAGCTTACCCGCCTTACAGTCAATTACTCCGCCCTCTTTACATATGCTGACAGCCATTTTGCTAAGCGCCGCCAAATGCAAATCTATCGGGCGGGGGCCTAACTCACATCCGCCCGGGAAGCTCATTTTGGCGCTCCCGCAGCGCGCGAGTATCGCGCCTAAGAATATAACTGACGAGCGCATTTCACGCATAAGATTATCCGGTATGTCATATCGCGCCAGGGTAGTGGAATTTACAGTAACAGTATCCCCCTGGCGGTCTACCTTACACCCTAAATATTCAAGTATTTTTATCGCATATCGCACATCCCGCAAATCCGGGCAGTTATGTATCACACTTTCCCCATTATGTATCAATGTCGCCGCGAGTATGGGCAATACGCTGTTTTTTGAACCGTGGACCGTAATTTCACCGTTTAGCGGTCTCCCGCCTTTTACTTTTAATGCATTCATATTTGTGATACCCTCCTGCTTTACGTAACTCTCACAAAACATACTATGCATTTTGCGGCTTTACGGTGAATTTCAGATGGACATCGAATATGAATTTAACCTTTACACAGCTTGCAAAGCTCTGAGTATATGCGCTGGGTTGCATCCAATATCGCAATGGAATTGAGTGAAGCGGACATTTTCTTAAGGCTCTCGCCGTCTTTTAAAATATCCTCGGCGGTTTTATATAAAAGCTCGCCGCTACAGTCCTTTTCAAGAACTACAACCGCGCCGCCGACCTTTTCAAGCTCCCGCGCATTCTTTTCCTGATGGTTCGCGGAGACATTGGGTGAGGGAACAATTATCGCAGGTTTACCAAGTGCGGTAATCTCACTGAGCGTAGATGCACCGCCGCGGCACATGATTAAATCTGCCGCCGCCATAACGCGCGGCATATCGGTTATATAATCGCGCATATCAATGTTTTTATGCTCTTTTAAGTCTACACCCTGCTCTCTTACATAATCGGGCATCCACTTATATCCGAACTGCCCGGTGGCATGTATATGCTGCCAGGCATCATTTTTGCATTCAAGCTTAAAAAACTCGGCAATGTGTTTGTTCATCTCACGTGCGCCGAGCGAGCCCCAGAAGCTTACTATGAGCGGTCGTGCGTCCAAATTCAGCTCGGCTCTGGCTTCATTTTTATCCTTATAAATCATATCCTCACGTATCGGCGTTCCGACCACGGATACCTTTTCCTTGCACGAAAAGAATTCCGCACTGGCTTTGAAATTTACAAGTACCTTCGAAACATATTTGGAAAGAAGCCGCGTGGTAAGCCCGGGGTATGCGTTTGATTCGTGGATAAGCGTCGGGATTTTCCTCTTTGCCGCGGTATAGAGTACCGGAAAGCTTGCATAGCCGCCGGTGCCGAGCACAACATCCGGCTTATATTCATCTATAAGCTTTTTCGCCCATTTGAGTGAGGCGGCAATTTTGCCTACATTCTTTACATTGTGAACAAGTGAATTAACCGATACCTTGCGGTCAAACCCCTCTATGTCAACACACTCAAGCCGAAATCCTTCTGCGGGAACAAGGCGAGTTTCCATACCGCTCTTTGCCCCGGCAAAGCAGATTTCCGCATCGGGCCGCCTCTCACGCAACACCTTGGCAACGGCAATTGCAGGATTTATATGCCCGCCTGTGCCGCCACATGCAAATAACACTTTCATATCTCTAACCGCTCCTCCCTCAGCCTGCTTTAGGCGCAGGCATATACCTGCTTACCGACAAAACAATACCCATCTCGGCAAGCAAAATAAGAAGTGCCGTACCGCCGTAGCTGAAAAACGGAAGGGCCGCACCGGTTACCGGGAGAACACCTGTGACAACGCTTATATTAAGAGCCGTCTGCAGTGCCACCATGGTAGTCACTCCCGTGGCTAAAAGTGAGCCGAATTTATCACGCGCGTGCAATGCAATCCAGTAGCCGCGCAGAATAAGGAGGATAAACAGTAAAATTACTATCATGGCTCCGATAAAGCCAAGCTCCTCGCATATTATTGCAAAAATAAAGTCATTATGCGCCTCAGGCAGATACAGATACTTCTGTCTGCTGTTTCCGAAGCCGAGTCCCAAAAGACCACCCGAGCCCATCGCATAGAGCGCCTGAACACTCTGGTAGCCCTTTCCGAGCGGGTCAACAAATGGGTCAAACCAGACAGCGATTCGGTCCTGCGCATATCCCAGCATGCCTATTGCTGCCCATATGCCTGCAACACCTGCTCCGAACGCTCCCATAAACCATGCCCAGTGCGTTCCGCCGACGAACATCAGAACCGCGCCAACGCCCAGTATAAGAATCGTACCCGACAAATGCGGCTCCTGAATCATGAGAAAAGCGATAATTGCAAGAACGATTATAAATGGAAGCACGCCGTAACGGAAGGTGCGCATTTTCTCCGGATACACGGAAATAAGGCTGGAGAAAAAGAATATAACCGCAACCTTGGCAAGCTCGGATGGCTGGAAGGTTGTAAAGCCCAAGTTAATCCATCTCTTCTCACCGTAGTTACCAACGCCGATTATAAGAACCAGAATAAGGAGAATTATGCTCACAAGCATAAGCGCCGGGCTGAGAGCTCTCCAACGGCGGTAATCAATATGACTTAAAAAGAACATGACAAGCACACCGCCAACGGCGAAAATACCCTGACGGAAGAAGTAATACGTTGACGGCAGGTTGTCATAATACGCCGCCGCATAGCTGGAAGAGAACACCATTACAAGTCCTATTGTCAGTAGCAAAAGGACGATAATTAAAAACGGATAATCAATTGTTCCTCTGATTGTTTTTTCAGCAGAAGCTTTCTTTTTCTTCGCCATACTCCTCCAACTCTCCTTACCGTAAATTTACCACAAAAACTTGGGTGATGCGCCCCAAAGCGCAATAAGACACCCTATAACCGTAACAAGCGTGAATATAAGGCACAGCTTTTTCTCACTCCAACCGCACATCTCGAAATGATGGTGCAGCGGTGCCATTTTGAAAAGGCGCTTTCCGTGGGTGAGCTTAAAATACCCTACCTGCAAAATGACTGACAATGTCTCAGCTATGTAAATTACACCTACAAAAAGCAATATAAGCGGCATGTCAAACGCCATGGCAAGTCCGCAAACCGCACCACCTAAAAAGAGTGAGCCTGTATCACCCATAAAGACCTTGGCAGGATTAAAATTATAAATAAGAAATCCGAAAAGACCGCCGACAAGTGCTGAGGCAAAAATTCCGGCTCCGGGATTACTAATTGCAAACGCAAGGACGCTGAAAAAGACCGCAACCGGGATAGTTACGCAGCTTGCGAGGCCGTCAATTCCGTCGGTCAGATTAACCGCATTTACCGCGCCGACTATGACAAACATCATTATAAAAAGATATACTATCCACGGAAGGTCAAGCGTCACATTCGTAAACGGAATAAATATCTGCGGGACAATGTCATTTAAATATCTGAGTGCCGACAAAAACGCAGCACCTGCCGCAAGCTGAAGAACGAGTTTTTGCATTGCAGTAAGCCCCTGGTTTTGCTTTTTTACCACCTTTGCATAATCGTCTACAAAGCCTATTGCTCCAAATACAAGCGAAAACGCAAGCACCAGGATGTGCCTGAAATCGCCTTCGCGCATGAGTGGTATGCCTGCAAGCACTGTAGCTGCGCCCATACCGAGGATGAACATAATTCCGCCCATCGTAGGAGTGCCCTGCTTATTCATGTGCCACTTGGGGCCTATTTCCAAAATACTCTGCCCGAATTTAAGCTTTGTCAAAAACGGTATTACAAACTTGCCCGAAAGTGCGGTTATTACAAACGCAAGCACCAGTGCAAATATACATTCTTTTATCATGAAAACCTCCGTCCCGCCGAAGCCTATCGGCAGCATTATATATTATTCTTCCGAGAGAATCTCCAAAATCTGCTCCATTTTCATACCGCGGCTTCCTTTTATAAGAAGAACATCTCCGTCTCGAAGCTCACCTTTAAGCTCTTTAGCAAGCTCGGATACGGTTTTGTATGCGTGTACATTTCGGGCATCAAATCCGCTCTCCTGTGCACCATTTTTTACGCTCTCCGCCCAATTGCCCGCGGCAAAAACAAGGTCTGAGCGCGATGCAGCAAGGCTTCCAACCTCATAATGCGCCTTATGCGAATGTTCACCGAGCTCAAGCATATCGCCGAGGGCAGCAATTCTTCTGCCGCGGCACGCTGACTCACCGAGTACATTTAACGCAGCACGCATAGAATCGGGCCCTGCGTTGTAGCAATCACTTATAACCGTAACGCCGTTTGAAAGCTTTATTATCTTCTGCCGCTCTCCGGTATTTATGAAGTTTTCAAGTCCGTCCCTAATCTGCTCTGCACTGCGCCCTGCGAGCTGACCTACCGCAACCGCGAGCAGTGCATTTTGCAAATTGTGCACCCCGCCGCAGCATATATGGAACTCGGTACCCGGAATTGACCTTACCTTAAATCTGATATTCTCCGAATCGCGCTCTATTATCTCTGCAAATACGTCGCATTGCTCATTATGTATTCCGCAGTAAATTACATTTACATCAAGCTTACCTTTAAGCTCCCATAGCATCGGGTCATCGCCGTTTAGCACCAGGTATCCGGAAGGCTTTAAGCCCTCGATAATCTCAAGCTTTGCCCTGCGTACACCTTCTTTTGATTTAAAAAACTCCATGTGCGCTTGGCCAATTGTTGTTATAACTGCTATATCGGGATTTGCAACCCTTGTAAGGCGCGATATTTCGCCAAAATGGTTTGCGCCCATTTCAATAACCGCCGCCTGATGGCTGTAATTAAGCCCCATAACCGTAAAGGGAAGACCAATATCATTATTTAAATTCCCCAGTGTTTTAAGCGTATACAAGCCTTGGGAGAGCACACTCGCGCACATCTCCTTTGTAGTGGTTTTACCGACGCTTCCGGTTATTCCCACAACCTTTATATCCTCAAACATTGCTCTGTAGCTTTTGGCTATCTCCTGCAGTGCCAAAACTGTATCTTCAACAACAAGAGTCGGAATAGACGCATCGCACACCGGCTCGCTTACAAGTGCGGCAACAGCTCCTGCCTCAGCCGCCTTGTTTACAAACGCGTGACCGTCAAACTTCTCGCCGCGGATAGCTATAAAAATATCCCCGGGACTGACAGTTCGGTTATCTTTGCTTATACCGTTTACATATACATCCCGGTACTCAGGCTTTATTTCGGCACCGCAAAAGGATGCCACCTGCTCCAATGTAAGCTGCTCCATTTTTCCGCCTCTTTCTTAAACGCTTATTAAGATTTTTTGCCCTTAAAATAGTCGGAGACAATTTCCCGTTCATCCATATGATGCTTTACTCCGTTTATCTCCTGATATGTCTCATGCCCCTTGCCCGCAAGAACGATAACATCTCCGCCCTTTGCATTCTCGAGCGCGTAGTATATCGCTTCCCTGCGGTCAGGCTCAACATGGTATATGCTCTTAGGTTTTGATACGCCCGGCAAAATATCATTTATTATATCCATCGGCTCTTCGGTTCGCGGATTATCCGATGTAACAATAACAAAATCCGCCAATTCCGATGCAATCTTTCCCATCTGCGGGCGTTTTGTCTTATCGCGGTCGCCACCGCAGCCGAAAACAACCGTGGTTTTCCCTTCGGCAAAACCTTTTACGGTTTTTAATATATTTTCAAGACCGTCGGGTGAGTGCGCATAATCTATCATGACCGTGTAATCCTCGGGGACCGGCACAACTTCCGCGCGCCCCTTTACACCCGAAACACCAGCAAGAGTCTTTCCGGTCGTCTCCAAAGAGATGCCGCACATCAATGCTGCAGAAATCGCCGCGAGTGCATTGTAAACCGAGAAGATTCCCGGAACATGCAGCTCAACTCTTCCGATAGAGTCAAAGCACAGCGCTTCAAATTCCACTGACTCGGCTTTAAGCTTTATGTTTTTTGCCATAACATCCGCGCGGGCAGAATTTATTCCGTAAGTAATATATTCGCAATCACCCGCCGAGAGCATCGCTTCGCACGCTAAATCGTCGGCATTTATAATTCCTATCTTGCACTGCTCAAAGAGCAGGGATTTCGCGCGTGTATACTCCTCCATCGTCTCGTGGAAGTCCAAGTGGTCCTGCGTTATATTTGTAAAAAGAGCTATATCAAACTCGATTTCAGATACTCTTGAGAGCACAAGTGAATGCGACGAAACCTCCATAACCGCATATGTGCATCCGCAATCTGCCATTTTGCGAAGCAGACGTTGAAGTTCAAATGATTCCGGGGTAGTGCGCTCACTCGGAAGGACTTCGTCACCTATCATATTTTGGTTTGTTCCTATAAGACCTACCTTTTCGCCACTCGCTTCAAGGATTGCTTTTATAAGATAGGTCGTAGTTGTTTTTCCGTTCGTTCCGGTAATTCCTATCATTTTAAGCTCTTTCGCCGGATGTGAAAAGAAGTTTGCAGAAGTCTGCGACAGCGCTTTGCGGCTGTCTTTGGTGAGAATGTACGGGATGTTATCTTCTTCAGGCTTACGCTCGCATATTACGGCAACCGCACCGGCTTTTACCGCAGCGGCTATATAGGCGTGACCGTCGGTTTTGTATCCGGTAATGGCAACAAACAAATTGCCCGGCTCGACTGCTCTGGAATCATATGCAATTCCAGTGATTTGAGTTTCCAAATCACAGTTTATTTCTTCACAAACCATTCCGGCAAGCACTTTACTTAAAATCATCCTGTAACTCCTCCTTTACAGCTTCCTTTCCGACTACATGTTTCCGGTAATGCCCTCCTGCACACCGTCCGTCGCATAAAACTCAACGGTTACAACCGTTCCTATCTGCACCTTTGTGCCCGCTGAATACCTCTGCATAGACGCGGTTACGTTTCCGCTCTTCTTGGAAACCGCGCCTGTAGCATCTAAATACAAGCCGGCATTTGACAGCGTACGGTTGGCTTCCTCGGGTGTCATACCAATAAGATTTGGGACTTCAACCAATGTATTTTCAGATTTACCGCCCAAGTAAAGTATAACTTGTGAATTACCCGGAATTTTAGTTCCGTATGCGGGTATTTGGTCGGTTACGGTTTCGCCCTCGCCCACGGTTTTGACCTTGAGCTCTGAGTATCGCTTTGAGCCGAGCAGAGTTTTTGCGTCTCCGCCCTTTGAGCCGACAAGCTGCGGCATTATAATATCGCCTACTACCTTTTCATCCTCCGTATAAACCGGCTCTATTCCGAGATACGGTAGGATTTCGGTAAATACCTTTCCCGCAACCGGTGCCGCGACCTGGCTTCCTTCAACGTACATTCCGGTCGGGGTGTCTATAAGAACCAGAATTGCATATCGCGGGTCATCCATAGGTGCAACACCTAAAAACGATGCTACGTATTTTTCCGGCTCGCCCGCAACGTATTCGTCAACCTTTTCGGATGTACCTGTTTTTCCGCCCACGCGGTATCCGCGCACATATGCATTCTTACCTGTACCGGTGGATACAACCTTCTCAAGCGATGAGCAGATAAACTCTGAGCTTTCCGAGGATATTATCTGCCGCACGAGCTCCGGCTCATACTTTTTAACAACCGCTCCGTCAGCGTCCAAAATTTCTTTTACCAGATGCGGCTTCATGAGCTTTCCATCATTTACAACCGCACTTACTGCACACGCTATCTGCATGGGTGTGACCTTAAAGGTCTGGCCGAAGGATGCAACCGCAAGGCTTACTTTATTTTTCGGGTTTGTAAACTCGCTCTCTTTAAAGAAATAACCGGTCGCCTCTCCGGGCAAGTCAACACCGGTTTTCTCCCTTAAGCCAAACGCGGTGACGTAATCGTAAAACTTCTGATTTCCGATTCGTGATGCAATCTCCATGAGCGCGCAGTTGCACGAATTCTCAAGTGCCTGCGAAAGTGTAACCGTGCCGTGGCCCTCGCGCTTCCAGCAGTGGATTCGTCTGTCCGCCACAACCGTTACGCCCGGGCACTTAAACGTGCTTTGCGGTGTTACAACGCCTTCCTCAAGTGCCATTGCTATGGTAAGTATCTTAAATACCGAGCCCGGCTCATACGCATCGGAAATAGACTTATTTCTCCACGATGCGTTGAGTTCATTGCTACGAACCTTCTTTTTATCGTCATCGCTTGCCGCCTCTATACGCGCCAGCGCGCTTTCGTCGGTAATTGTAAACGGGTCATTTAAGTCAAAGTCACCCATGGTTGCCATGGCGAGTATTTCGCCGGTCTTTACATCCAAAACTATTCCGGCTCCGCGCTGCTGTGCCTTTGAGTCAATAACCGCAGTACCCAGATGCTTTTCAAGTATTTGCTGGATGTTTTCATCAATTGTAAGAACCACGTTCTGACCGTTCTGCGCGTCAAAATACTCCTCATACTTAAACGGCATCTCGGTACCCTTCGCGTTTTTCGCGGCTATAATACGCCCGGGCATACCCTTGAGGTGGTCCTCGTACATCGCCTCAATTCCCATGAGTCCGGTGTTTTCATCGCCGCAGAAGCCTATAATCTGTGAAGCGAAATTACCCAGCGGGTAATATCTCTTGGTATCCTCTGTCAAGTGGATTCCCTTTACTTTAGCTTCTTTTATTCTCTCCCTCAGACGTGTAGCCACATCGCGGTCAATTTTCTTCTTTATAACCTGATAATAGCTCTTTTTCTTCTGGGTTTTCTCATACACTGAGTTATAATCAAGCTCAAGAGTTTCCGAGAGCACGCGGGAGATTTTCTCTGCCTGCTCCTCGGTTTCAATATCAACAGGTGATATATACACGGTCTCCGCGGTCGCGCTTATGGCAACCTCATTCATGTTGCGGTCGTATATAATACCGCGTTTGGGCGTTATTATCGTGTCGCGTGTCTGCTGCTCTATAGCCTTTGCCTGATAGGTTTTATAATCTACAAGCTGTATTTTAGCAAGCTTTATAACTATCGGCACAAAGGCTAAAAAAGCAAAAACGACCATAACGATTATCGTTCTTATAAGAATACCGTTATTAGGTCTCATGCTTGCCATATCGCTTACCTCCGTTTGAAATTACAGGTGTTCATTTAAAGCCAAAAGGCTTTCCTGCCAAAAGGTGCATCAATCCCAAATTTAACATCACCTGCGGCCGGAAAGCTTTCTACGCATAAGTCCTTATCAGACTTTTTTCTCATCCTTATGAGTATGCCTCTATTAATTAATATATTCCACTATCCAACGGAAACCGTCAACAATTCCCGCGATAAAATTCGACTCTCTCATCAGCTGAGTGCCGCCCATTATTTTAACATGGTTGCCTGAACCCATATCCAAATAGGTAATCTGAGATTTGTCGAGCTTCTGCATTCCGAGGCGACCCACCGCTTCTTCCTTAATCTTCTCCGCACTGAACTTGCGGTCATTTTCTATCTCAAGAAGCTGATTCTCCTCACGCAGAGTTTCAAGCTCGTTTTGCAGGCGTATGGTAGTATCGGAAAGCTCGGTAAGCTGCACATAGCTAAAAAGCGTAAGCAGCACCATTGCTATACATGCTATAAAGCTGAATACACCAAATGCGGAAACCGCCGGCTTTACCTTAGCAGCCTTTTTGGATTTGCTCATAGTCTTCTCCTCTGCGCGTGCCTTATCACGGCGGACACGCACTGACATACGGTCGTCAAAACGGGATATATCGTATCCTACCTTTGTTTTCACTGCTGCCTGCATGCTTTAAAACTTCCTCTCTTATAAATCTCTCTTTACTGCTACTCTGAGCTTTGCGCTGCGCGCTCTCGGGTTTCTCTCAATTTCTTCCGGAGTCGGCACAATCGGCTTTCCGGTAACAATATCTATCATCGGCTTCTTACCGCAAACGCAAATCGGAATCTCCGGCGGGCATGTACACGGATTTGCCATTTGCTTAAAGCTTTTTTTAACCAATCTATCCTCAAGTGAATGGAACGTTATTATCGCAAGCCGTCCGCCCGCATTTAAGCATCCAACTGCATTTTCAAGAACCTGAGTAAGTGCTCCGAGCTCATCATTTACAGCTATGCGCAGAGCCTGAAAGCTCCTCTTTGCCGGGTGTTGCTTTTCCCTGAGCGCGGATGCCGGCATAGCACTTTTAATTATCCCGACAAGTTCAAGCGTTGTTTCTATCCTTTTCTTATCACGGTAACGAACAATATTCCCCGCTATGCGGCGCGAGTATCGCTCTTCGCCATACTCAAAGAGAATGCGCGCAAGCTCCTCTTCCGCGGCTGTATTTACAAGTTCTGCTGCCGTCATGCCGCAGGACCTGTCCATCCTCATATCGAGTGGCGCGTCCTCCATGTAAGAAAAACCGCGCTCAGCTTCGTCAAGCTGTGGTGAGGAAACTCCCAAATCCAGGAGAATTCCGTCCGCACCGCTTATCCCAAGCTCATCAAGTATATACGCCATATCCCGGAAGTTTCCATGATATAATTTAACCTTATCTTTATACTCACCAAGGCGTTTGTTGCCCGCTTCAATTGCATCCGAGTCACGGTCAATTCCTATCAGACATCCGCCTGCACCAAGTCTTTTTACAATCTCGGACGAATGGCCTGCTCTTCCCAGCGTTCCGTCGACATACACGCCGTCAGGACGTATCGAAAGTGCCTCTATGCATTCATCAAGAAGAACCGGTTTATGCGCACAGTCTATGCTCATATTCCGCTCTCCTCCATAATATCAGCAATGGCATCCGGAGTAAGGGACATATCGTTCCACTTATCCTCATCCCAGATTTCCATGTAGTTTGTCATACCTGCTATAACAACATTTTTACTAAGCCCTGCATATTCGCGCAGTTTCTGAGATATAAGCACGCGCCCCTGACCGTCGATTTCGCAATCCTGAGCTGACGCAATAAAGAACATCTGAAGCTGACGCGCCTTTTTAGTGGGAAGGCTTCTGATTTTCTCTTCAAAGCTTGTCCACTCCTGCATCGGGTAAACCGCCAGGCACTCGCCCAAGCCCTTTGTAACCACGAATGAAAAACCAAGCTCTTCACGGAATTTCGCAGGAATAAACAGACGTCCCTTAGCGTCAAGACTATGTGTATATTCGCCTCTCAATTCCTGCACCTCCTTAAACCACTTCAATGCATTTTAATCCACTGGTGCTCCACTTCACACCACTTTGTTAATATTATACTAATTTATTTCGAAAATTGCAATAGTAAAATAAAATTTTTTATTGAATAAAATTAGATTTTTTTGATAATTTTACGCAAATTAATGATTGGTTGCGACCTTATTCTCATCACAGAGATTAACGAAAACTCACCTCTTGAATTCAGCGAATACGCAGAC
>JAZRUF010000086.1:0-6046 GCA_045652405.1 Eubacteriales bacterium
GACGGAAGAAGCGAAAAACAGTTAAGAAAACTTAAAATAACACTTGATTACAATAAATATGCAGAAGGCAGTGTCCTCATAGAAACCGGCGATACGCGCGTTTTATGCAACGCAACCGTTGAAGAGGGCGCGCCGAAATATGTGCGCGAGGGTACAGGTTGGGTAACCGCTGAGTATTCCATGCTTCCGCGCGCTGCGCATACCCGCAAAAACCGTGATATAAACCGCTTGAAGCTGGCTCCGCGTTCGGCTGAAATCCAGCGCCTTATCGGACGCTCGCTCCGCAGCGTAGTGGATATGGAAATCTTAGGTGAGAGAACCATAACAATCGACTGTGACGTACTTCAGGCAGACGGCGGCACCAGAACCGCATCAATAACCGGCGGCTTTATCGCGCTTGCCCTTGCATGTAAGAGACTCGTTGAGCAAGGCGTAATTGAAAAAACACCTATCACCGACTGGTGCGCTGCAGTAAGCGTCGGTATAGTAAACGGCGAGTGCCTTGCTGACTTAAATTATGTCGAGGATAGCTCGGCAGAGGTTGATTTTAACGTTGTCATGACCGGCAACGGTGAGTTTATAGAGCTTCAGGGCACAGGCGAGGAAAGACCCTTTACACGTGCAGAGTACTCCAAGATGCTCTCATATGCCGAGAGCGGCATAAAGAAGCTTATTGCAGCTCAGAAAAAAGCACTTGGCGGCAGTCTTTAAGCCGTGATGCGGAGGATGCGATATGAAATTTATAATTGCTACAAACAATAAAAAGAAACTCAAGGAGCTTCGCGGAATTTTAGACGAGTTTGGCGTATACGCGGTATCCCTTGATGATGCGGGCATATGCTCAGAGGTCGAGGAAACCGGAACTACGTTTGAGGAAAACGCCATTTTAAAGGCGAGTGACGCGATGAAGATAATGGGAATCCCCGCAATTGCCGATGATTCGGGACTCCAGGTCGATGCGCTCGACGGTCAGCCCGGAATATATTCCGCGCGCTTTGGCGGAGACGCTTGCAAAAATGACGTAGAAAGATATGAGCTTCTTTTAAAGAAGCTTGAGGGTGTGCCCGAGGAGAAACGCACCGCCCGCTTTGTTTCGGCAATAGCCTGCGTTTTCCCGGACGGCAGAAAAATTGTCACCCGCGGCGAGTGCGAGGGTATCATAACCTCAGAGCCGCACGGCGACGGTGGCTTCGGATATGACCCGGTATTTTTCTTGCCCGGTGAGGATATGACGATGGCGGAAATAACGCAGGAGAGAAAAAATGAAATATCTCACCGCGCAGCTTCGCTTAAGAAACTGCGCGAGGAGCTTAAAAAAATAAATATAAAGTAGGAGAAAATAAAATGGCATTAAACAGTAAACAGCGCGCCAAATTAAGGTCACTGGCTAATACAACAGAAACGATTATCCAAATAGGAAAGGGCGGAGTCACCGACGCGGTAGTGCGTCAGACCGAGCAAGCGCTTGCCGCACGTGAGCTTATAAAGCTTAGAGTGCTTGAGAGTGCGCTTATGTCCCCGCGTGAGGCATGCACTGAGCTCTGCGATGCGCTGGGCGCTGAGCCTGTTCAGGTAATAGGAACTCGCTTTGTCATCTATCGCAGAAACGATAAGGACCCGAAAATTCAGATTGATTAGGTGAAGGATATGCGAATTGGCATTTTAGGCGGAACTTTTAATCCACCCCATATAGGGCATACTCATGCCGCAAAAGCCGCAATTAAAGCGCTGGGGCTAGATACGGTGCTGTTTGTTCCGGCTGCTTTGCCGCCGCATAAGACCATCCCTGAGGGCAGTGCAACAGGCGAGCAGCGCATGGAAATGGCGCGCCTCGCGGCTGAGAGCATAGGCGCTAAAGTAAGTGATATTGAATTTAAACGCCCGGGCAAAAGCTATACTGCAGAAACACTCAGGTTTCTTAAAGAGGAATATCCGAGTGCCCAATTTTGGCTTATTATGGGAACTGATATGTTTTTGAGCATTCATACATGGTATCGTCCCGAGGATATTTTTTCCGCTGCGCATATTGCAGTGGTGGCAAGAGAAGCGATGAGTGCTGATGCAATCATCGCTCAAAGAAAAAAGCTTAAGCGGGAATTTGATGCAAAGATAGATTTAATTGATACCGAGGTGCTTGAAATATCCTCAACGCAGCTACGCTGTGACGGCAGTATTGCCTCTGAATATCTGTGCCAACCGGTGCGGGAATATATTTTAAAAAACCGCTTGTACGAAAATAGCGAGGTGTAAAATGGATATTGAGCTTTTTGAGCATGAAATGTCAAAAAGGCTGAGCGCGCGGAGAATGGAGCATACACTCGGATGTGCGTCTACCGCGGTCCGGCTTGCCACTTTGGTGGGCGAGGATACCTCCCTTGCGCGTGCGGCGGGAATTTTGCATGATATGACAAAAGAAATGAGCATTCCCAATCAGTTGAAATTTTGCGAGAAACATGGTATTATTATAAACGATACTCAAAAAAAGGTACCTGAGATACTCCATGCAATAACCGGCGCGTATGCCGCAAGGCTGGAATTTGGAGTACCCGAAGAGGTAGCGAGTGCAATCAGGTGGCACAGTACCGGAAAACCCGGAATGACGGGGCTTGAAAAAATAGTCTGGCTTGCCGATTTGATTGAACCCGGGCGCGATTTCCCCGGCGTTGAGCTTATACGCGATACGGCAAAAAAGGATATTGACCGGGCAATTCTAATGGGTATGGAGCGCACGATAAAGTATTTACTCGATAAAAAACAGATAATAGATCCTGTTATGCTTGAGGCGCGCAACGCGCTTATTTTGGGCGAGCGGGACTAATGCTTGAAAGGAATTGAAACGGATGAAACTCTTCGGCGGAAGACCGCCGCGTATGATAAAGAAGATTGAAAGCTTTTTTAAGCATATGCCGCGCAAAGTAAAAATTATTATAGCCGTATGCCTGGTTATACTGGCAGCGCTCATAACTGCGATTGCCGTAGCTGTTAACAGCATAAAACCGCCTGAGAAGGTAAATGCGGATATATCCGGTACAACCGAGATAGAACACGATGTTGTAATAGACGGCGATGCTATAGATGTTGAGGGCAGAGCGCATAAGGAAAACTTTTTTACACTTCTCGTTGTAGGGCGGGATAAAGTAGGTCTAAATACGGATACAATAATGCTTGCGGCATTCGATATTGAAAAAGGGAAAATAAATATACTCAGCATCCCGCGCGATACAATGGTAAACGTAAAGCGTTCAAACAAAAAGATAAACGCCGCATATTCAGTAGGCGGTAAAGCTAATATAGCAGAGCTTAAGCACGAGGTTGAGTCGGTAACCGGTGTTATGCCGGATAAATACGCGGTTGTAAATATAGACGGATTTATTGAGATGATAGATGCCATCGGCGGAGTCACGGTTGATGTGCCTGTAAATATGGTTTACAACGACCCGGCTCAGGATTTAAAAATCAATATAAAAAAAGGTGTCAGGCATTTAGACGGCTACGATGCGATGGGCTTTATGCGTTTCCGCAGCACTTATGTAGAGGGCGATATAGGACGTGTAAAGGTCCAGCAGACGTTTGTAAAAGCACTTGTCGATAAGATGCTAACTCCGTCTACTCTTACAAAAATACCAAAGCTTGCGGATATTGTAATAGAAAACGTGGAAACCGATTTATCCGTCGGAAATATAGTATGGCTTGCAAAAGAAGCCCTCAATATGAATCCGCAGGAGGATATTGAGACATTCCTGCTCCCCGGCGAGGGTGGGTACTATAAGAAACTTTCCTATTATTTTGCATATAAACAGCAGGTGCTCGAAATGATAAATGAGTACTTTAATCCGTATGTAACCCCCATTAAAAGGATAAATATAATCGACCCGCGCGGTGAAGAAGAAAAAACTGAGAAAGAAACCGTAAAGGATGTCTCCCCGGCGCAGAAGCCCGAGGAAAAAGAGCCTGTAAGCGAAGCACCTGAGCAGGAGAAACCTCAGAAGCCCGAGCCTGAGCAAAATGATGGTAAACCGTCAAATGAGCCGGAAGAGAATATACCGGAGGACGAGCCGTCGGCAGAAGATACTCAGCAAGCTCCCGAGCAACTCCCGGAACCTGAGATAACCGAGCCTGAGCCGTCAGAAGCTCCGGATACCGCGGAGGACGAGCTGGATAGCTCATCTGAATCGATAATACCCGAAGATTTTTATCAGAACTAATATGAAAGGACGAATTGAATATGACACCGTTGGAGACAGTAAAAGGCGCGATAAAGGCGCTGGATGATAAAAAAGCACATGACATCCAGGTTGTGCGTATAGATACGGTTACAACCCTTGCAGATTATTTTGTTATCTGCACAGGTACATCAAATACGCATATCCGCACACTCAAGGAAGCTGTAGAGCATGACCTTGAAATTGCGGGTGAGCGCCCGCATCACGTGGAAGGCCACGGAAGCGGAACATGGGTGCTTATGGATTACAGCAGCGTAGTTGTGCATATCTTCACAGATGAAGCACGCCGCTTCTATCAGCTTGACCGCGTATGGGCGGATGCTGAGATAATCTCACCCGAGGAAATTATGAGCAAATAATTATCACAATAGAAAGTTTTCGCGTAAGCTTATACGCGTTATCACACAAAATTAAGGTGGTTGTTGGTATTATGAAGTACGATTTTCAAAATATCGAAAAGAAATGGCAAGCTATTTGGGAAGAAAAGAAAGCTTATTGCGCGGATAATAATGACACCGCAAGACCTAAGTTCTATGGCCTTGTTGAGTTTCCGTATCCGTCCGGAAACGGCTTGCATGTAGGACATGCAAGACCGTATACAGCTATTGACGTTGTTAGCCGTAAGCGCAGAATGGACGGATACAATGTCCTTTTCCCGATGGGCTGGGATGCATTCGGTCTTCCTACGGAAAACTATGCTATCGCAAATAAAATCCATCCCGCGGAGGTTACTAAGAAAAACGTTGCGTTTTTTAAATCTCAGCTTAAGTCCCTGGGCTATAGCTTCGACTGGTCGCGTGAGATAAACACGACTGACCCGAATTATTATAAATGGACGCAGTGGATTTTCCTCAAGCTCTTTGAAAAGGGCCTTGCGTATAAAATGCAGATGCCGGTTAACTGGTGCACCTCATGCAAGTGCGTTCTTGCAAACGAAGAGGTGGTTGACGGTGTATGCGAGCGCTGCGGAAGCGAGGTTGTCCGCAAGGAGAAAAGCCAGTGGATGCTCAAAATTACCGAGTATGCCGAGCGCCTTATCAATGACCTTGACGAGGTTGACTTTATTGAGCGCGTAAAAATCCAGCAGAGAAACTGGATTGGTCGCTCTACCGGCGCAGAGGTGGATTTCAAAACTACCGAAGGCGATGTGCTCACGGTATACACAACCCGACCGGATACGCTTTTTGGCGCTACTTATATGGTTATATCCCCCGAGCATCCGAATGTTGATAAATGGGCGGATAAAATTGAGAACATAGACGCTGTGCGCGAGTATATCACAATTTCTGCGCGCAAATCAGATTTTGAACGCACGGAAATGGCTAAGGAGAAAACCGGCGTTGAGCTCAAGGGCGTGCGTGCAATAAACCCGGTAAACGGACGTGAAATCCCGATTTTCATCTCTGACTATGTACTTATGTCATACGGCACCGGTGCTATCATGGCGGTTCCGGGCCATGACACACGTGATTGGGACTTTGCAAAGAAATTCAGTCTCCCGATTATTGAGGTTGTCGCAGGCGGCGATGTTGAAAACCAGGCATATACAGATACCGAAACCGGCAAAATGGTAAACTCGGATTTCTTAAACGGTATGGAAGTTTCAGAGGCTAAAGAGGCAATAACCAAGTGGCTTGCAGATAAGGGATTGGGTCATCCCAAAGTCAATTACAAGCTGCGTGACTGGGTATTCTCACGTCAGCGTTACTGGGGCGAGCCGATTCCGCTTGTTTACTGTGACAAGTGCGGATGGGTTCCGGTTCCCGAGGATCAGCTGCCGGTAGTTCTGCCGGATGTCGGCTCTTACGAGCCGACCGATAACG
>JAZRUF010000087.1:0-18814 GCA_045652405.1 Eubacteriales bacterium
TGTTTATCGCACCGCGCTTTACGCCAAAGTCCAAAAGTGCTACGGAAACATCGCCTTCTTTAACGTCGTACTCTTCACCTGCATCGCTTGTAACCGTGTTAATCGCATCGACTACAGAAAAGCTCTTTATCTTCTCCATAAGCTCCTCCTTTGAAATCTCCTGGTCATCCGACCAGATAGCGCAGTTCATCGTGCCATTGTCACGTATAACGCGTGCAAGCTGTCTGGTGTCTATTCCCTCAAGCGCTACTACACCGTTTTTCTTTAAGTACTCATCAACCGTCTCAAAAGCCTTCCAGTTAGACGGGGTATCGCAGAGCTTGCGAACCACAAATCCGTTTATCCATGATTTCTGAGTTTCGCAGTTGCGATCATTGATTCCGTAATTTCCTATAAGCGGATATGTCATGCAAATAACCTGACCGTAGTAAGACGGATCGGTCAGTGCCTCCTGATAGCCTGCTGCGCTGGTATTAAACACAGCTTCGCCCACCGAACATCCGCTGGCACCGCGGTGCTTACCCTCAAACAGCATGCCGTTTTCCAGCAATAAATAAGCCTTGTTCATACACTATTCCTCGCTCTTCTGTATTTCAAGCCGCGATTAAACGACGTTGATTTATAATTTAATTTAGCAGTAAACCTGCAAATCCTTGCGCATCGCCTCAGCCGCTTCATATGCAGCCTCTTTATAATTTTCGCCGGACTCGTTTCCGGTCTTTTTCCACGCGTAAATTATACCGCGCGAAGAGTTTACAATTGCGCCAAGTCCCCTGCGGTCAAATGCACCTGCCAAATCCTTACCGCTTCCACCCTGAGCACCGTAGCCCGGTACCAGGAAAAAGCTCTGAGGATATGCGCGGCGAAGCTCCATAAGCTGAGTCGGATATGTAGCACCGACTACAAATCCTACATTTGAATATCCGTGCTGACCTATCATATCCTGACCCCATGCGCATGCATGGTCTGCCATTGCGCGGTAAACCGTGCGAGTGCCCGCAACCAAATCCTGCAAATCGCTTGAAGACGGATTAGAGGTCTTTACCAGAACAAATATGCTCTTATCTCGCTCACGGCACTCCTTGAGAAACGGCTCTGCACCGTCCACACCCAAATAACCGTTTACGGTAAGGCTGTCTGCGCCGAACGGCTCAATCTCCTCACCGCCAACATTGACGCTTCCGAGATATGCAGCAGCATATGCCGAAGCGGTGGAACCGATGTCATTTCTCTTGCAGTCGGCAATCACGTACATCCCCTTGTCACGCGCATATGCAATCGTGCGTTTGAGAACCTCAACACCCTCATAGCCGTACATTTCATAATATGCTGACTGCGGCTTTACCGCAGGAACAATGCCGCACAGCGTATCAATAAGCCCGCAGTTAAATTCATAAATAGCTTCAGCCGCTGCACGCAACGTATTACCGTACTCCGCGGTGTACTTCTCAACCAAACACGGCGGTAAGCTTTCAAGCTTCGGGTCTAATCCCACAACCGTCGGATTGGATTTTTTAATTATCTTTTCTATCAGACGATCCATTGACATTCCTTTTTCTCTCCTCTTACTTATTTTTATACTATAAGTTTCCCTTCAGAAACCTTGAGCTCTCCTGCAACTATTGTTTCAGTAACCATGCCTCTGAGCGTCTTTCCGAGATACGGTGTGTTCTTGCTCTTTGATACTATCTCATCCTCGTTGACGGTCCATTCCATATCCGGGTCAAATACGGTTATATCCGCCATAGCACCCACTTTGAGCTCACCTTTATTGAGCTTAAGTATCTTGGCAGGCTTTACCGTCATGCACTCTATAAGCTTCATCATATCAAGCTTCTTTTCATGATATAAATAGCTAAGTGACAATGCAAGTGCGGTTTCAAAGCCTATGATGCCGTTTGGCGCTAAATCAAACTCGACATCCTTTTCATCCTTGTAATGCGGCGCATGGTCGGTAGCAATGGCATCTATCGTGCCGTCTGCCAACCCCTCAATTATTGCCACTCTGTCCTTCTCGCCTCTCAGCGGCGGGTTCATCTTTGCAAGCGTATTAAATCCGTCGCATGCCTGCTCGGTAAGTGAAAAATAATGCGGGCAAGTTTCGCATGTTACCTTTACCCCACGCGCTTTAGCATCGCGGATAAGCTCAACCGAGCCCTTGGTGCTTACATGCGCGATGTGTACCGGTGTGTCCGTAGCAGCGGCGAGCACAATCTCACGCGCTACCATCGCCTCTTCGGAAGCCGGGCTTATTCCCTTAAGCCCGAGCTTGGTCGCCATAACACCTTCGTTCATCACACCACCGTCAACAAGCGGTATATCCTCACAGTGGGAGATAACCGGCATATCAAACGTATTTGCGTAAATCATGGCATTTTTCATCATATTGCCGTTTTCAACCGGGCGACCGTCATCACTTACTGCGATTGCCCCTGCAAACTTAAGCTCTCCAATCGGAGCCATCTCTTCGCCCTTGAGCCCCTTTGTTATCGCGCCTATCGGGAACACGTGTACCGCACCTATCTCTTTAGCGCGGTTTAGAATATAGCTTATAACCGTTACGTTATCGGTGACCGGATTCGTATTTGGCATGCATGCAACAGACGTAAACCCGCCTTTTGCCGCAGACCGCGTTCCGGTTTCTATATCCTCTTTATATTCATATCCCGGGTCGCGCAGATGACAGTGAATATCTATAAGTCCGGGTACAACGATTTTCCCCTCGGCATCCATAACCTTAACCTCGTCAGCGCTCTCCATTTCTGAAAGGTCCGGAGCCATGTTTTTTATAATTCCGTCTTCAATATATAAATCTGCCTGAGCGTCCATTCCGTCAGCCGGATTTATAACCCTGCCCTTGCGTATCAGAATTTTACTCATTTTAAAATCCCACCCTTTTCATTATCTGAAACATCTCTTATTTCATTTCCCTGCAGTCCTTTTTTTCTTCCGTACAAATAAAGGACCGCCATTTTAACAGCTACTCCGTTTGTAACCTGCTCGTCAAGCACCGAATTTTTAAGAGACATTACCCGACTCATAAGCTCTACACCGCGGCGCACCGGAAGCGCATGCATAACAATTGCATCGGGCTTTGCGTACTGCATCCTGCGCTCATCTATTGCAAAAAATCTTGCATACTCGCGTGAGTCCGGGTACATAATCCCCGCATACTCCTTACCCAAGCTTACGGACATAACTACATCCGCATCCAGCATAGCCTCCTGAGGAGTGTTAAACACCGAAACGCCGAGCTCATCAAGCCCGGGCGGGATAAGCGTCGCAGGTCCTCCTACGCACACCTCGGCCCCAAGAAGCTTTAGTCCCCAGATGTTACTTCTTGCAACACCGCTGTGGCGTACATCTCCGACTATTGCAACCTTAAGCCCGCTTATTTTTCCGCATTTCTGATAAATGGTAAACAAATCAACAAGTGCCTGCATCGGCTGTTCATTCGCGCCGTCACCGCCGTTTATAACGTTTGCTTTAACATGGCGCGCTATCAAATCTGCAACGCCCGAACGGTTTGCACGCACTATAATAACATCGGTTCCCATGCAGTCTATCGCTGAAGCGATGTCTACTATTCTCTCGCGCATCGACTGTGTAGGTACCGTAACGGTAGATATAGTTCCGCTCATGTACTTTGCCGCGAGTTCAAATGACAGTTTAGTTCGGATACTCTCCGAGAAAAACAGTTCTACAATGCTTTTGCCCAAAAGATGCGGTGCCTTCTTCATAGGCTGGCTGAGTACGTATTTCATCGTCTCTGCACTGTGCAGTATTTCACGAATTTCTTCTGCCGATAAATTCTTAAGCCCTAACAAATCGCGCTTTGGCTTTATAATCATTCGCTCTCCCCTCACTTCTCTAAAAGAGGCAAATATTATTCATCTATAAGAACCGCCTCTGCCCCGTCAATTTCACTGACCAGAACATGCACTATCTCATTTTTGGAAGTGGGCAGGTTTTTCCCTATATAATCAGGTCGGATGGGCAGTTCACGGTGGCCGCGGTCGACCATAACCGCAAGCTGAATGCATTCGGGCCTTCCCGCATGCATAAGCGCATCTATCGCGGCACGTACAGTTCTTCCCGTGTAAAGCACATCATCTACCAAAACCACCTTTCGCCCGGTAACCGGAAACGAAAGCTCCGGCTTCTCATGAAGCTTATCTTCCTCAACATCGTCGCGAAATGCGGTTACATCCAAATCTATTACCGGAACATCAACGCCTTCAAGCTCTTTAAGCTTTCGCGCAATCCTATTAGCAAGAATTATTCCCCTGCGCCGAATCCCCGCAAGAGTTATTCCTTCAACGCCCTGATTACGCTCAATTATCTCAAACGTTATGCGGTTTATTGAACGCTGCATAGTCGCCTCATCCATAATCCGCGCCTTGGTTTTTCCGCTGTATTCAACCATGGGAGCTTCCTCACTTTGTTGAAATTTAAGTCGTATTTTACAAACAAAAAAGCGGTTTCTCTGCCGAGAAACCGCATAGTTGCTTACACATACCCCTATATGGGGGCTTACTTTCATGCGGCGCCTTGGCGGACTCTCTGTTCCGACTTAAAGGTGCGTTTTTTTCACTGCAAATAGTATACACCCTATAGAGTTTTTTTGCAATAGTGAATTTAAATTTTTCTCACATTTTACGACAAAGAACCGACACGGTTTATTATGCACCGTATCGGTTCTTTTATTATCTTTTTATTTGCCCGCCTGCATCTCTGCAACCGCTTCTAAAACTGCATCAGCCATGTACTTAAGCTGGTCATCGCTCAAGCCGTAAAGCGGGAGATGCGTGTAACGTTTATAGAACACCTCTTCACATACCGGACAGGTCTTTGCAATCTCGTCCGAATCGTAGCCCATTTCCTGAACAATTTTGAATCTGTACAGCGGACCGAAGTGCGCAATCTGGGTAACACCCTTCTCTTCAAGCTTTTTCTTGAGCACCTGAATATCCCCGCCCGCCTTTGCAGGGTCAATCTGAAGCAGGTAGAGGTGGAAGGTCGGCTTAATATCCTCATTTCCCAAATCCTGCGGAATAATAGCATCATTTTCAGCAAAACGCTTACTGAGGTATTCCGCTGCCTTGCGGCGGATTTCTATAATCTCTTCATTTCGTGAAACCTGAAGAGTTAAGCCTAATCCCTGGATTTCCGTAGTTGAAGCGTTATTCGGAACAAACGGAGCGAACTTTCCCTGAATAGGGGTAATGTTATAAAGCCAATCCTTTATCGGGCAGCTAAAATCAAGACCCAAGAAGCGTGCGCGCTTCAATTCAGGCTCAAAACCCGGAATATTTGTAGTAACAATTCCGCCTTCACCAAAAGAAGTAATATTCTTTACTTCATGCATTGAAAATGCCGCAAAGTCGCCAATTGTGCCGATTTTCTTACCCTTGTACATTGCACCGAAAGCGTGAGCTGCATCCTCAAGCACCAGAATATTATGCTTCTTTGCAAGCTCCATAATCGGGTCCAAATCCACCGGATAACCGCCCAGATGCACAGGGACAATCATTTTCGTTTTCGGGGTAATCTTGCGTGCAACATCTGCCGGGTCCATGTTAATGGTTCTCGGGTCAACATCTGCAAAAACAAGCTTTGCACCCACTGCGAGCGGATATGCCATTGTCGCAACAAACGTAATAGCAGGTACTATAACCTCATCGCCCGGTTTAAGATTTGCATATTTATACGCAATTTCAAAGCCTGCGGTTGCATTGGTTACAAAAGTGGATGAAGTGGTTGACAGATACTCATTACAAGCATCCTCAGCCTCTTCAACCTTACTGCCCAAAGAGAGCTTTCCAGGAGGTGTCGCAAGCGCATCAAGCTTCTTAACCTGCTGCCAAACCGCCTCAAGCGCATCGTCATACTCTTTTCCTTCGCCCTGCATTAAAAACTTAATAATCTCCATCAGGTCGTGCACGTTATAGCTTTCGCCAACTGCAGCCCACGGCACTTTAGTCGCGCCGGTGTTATAACGGAAGTCTGTTGATTTCTTCATTAATATCTTCTCCTTAATTTGTATTGCGTCTTATATATTAAGCCATTAAATGCGTAAAAAAGCAAGCCTTTTTCGTAAGAAAAATTAAAAAACGGCAATTTATCCAAAATCTTTACCAGGTTTCTGTTCTTTGTGGTTGACATTTTTTCAAGCAATGTTATAATTGTCTTGTTTTATTATTTGTTCTAATTTGAAAGGTGCACCGCTATGGTTCTTACAAGTGAGATCTTCATAACTCCAAAAGAGGTTTTGGATATTGCCACGCGTATCGGATATTTTCTGTTAAAACACGGAGCCGAAATTAATCGCGTGGAGGATACTGCAAAACGCATTTGTACCTCTTACGGTATGGATTCTGCCAATATTTTTGCAATTGCATCCTCTATAGTTATAACGGTAGAGCATGAAGGCTCGGCATTTACTCAAACCCGCCGTGTCACCGAGGTTGACACAAATTTGGATAGAGTCGAGCAGTTAAACGCTCTCTCCCGAAAAATCTGCGAGCAAACCCCATCCTATTCGGAAGTTCTACGCGAAATAAATTCTATCGAAAGCCGCCACCTCTATCCCCCGCTCATCTCATGCGCAGCCTACGCTGTAATCGGTGGAGCCTTCGCGGTTTTCTTCGGTGGTAATACATATGACTGTGTAGCAGCATTCATAACCGGTTTTATAATAAGGCTAATTATGTTATTAATGCAATTCATGCTCGCGCCGGCATTTTTTGTAAACACACTGGCAAGTGCCGCGGTTGTAATCTGCGTGCATATTGCAGAGCTTATATTCCCGCAGATAAATACGGAAACTACAACTATAGGCGTACTGATGAATTTAGTCCCCGGAGTCTTGCTTACAAACTGTATACGCGACTTTGTATCAAACGATTTCACCTCTGGCATCTCTCGCATAATAGAAGCATTCTTCGTTGCTGCCGCTATAGCTCTCGGCGTTGCAGTTTCTTTCATATGGAGGTAGACGCATGAGTTTTATTTCTTTTATAACACCTTGCATCGCAGCCTTTATCGCATGCATAGGCTTTTCCTTTCTCTATAATATTCACGGAAAAAACATACTCGTAGCCTCTGTTTGCGGTGCAGTGGCATGGGCGATCTACCTGACGGTGGATATATATGTAGACTCACTCTGTATCCCATTTTTTGTATCCGGAATGTCAATTGCGCTCTACTCAGAAATCGCCGCCTATATCTGCAAAGCACCGGTTACTGTATATCTTATCCCGGGGATAATCCCACTGGTTCCCGGACTCACAATCTTTCGAACCATGGAGGCGTGCCTGACCGGTGAGGTCATGAGTTTCGCTTTGGGTTGTATAAACACTCTTAAAATCGGCGGTTCAATAGCAATCGGGCTGATCTTCATATCTTCAATTTTCCGCCTTATCCGCACGGTATCTGCAAAACGAAAAATCAGATTTTAACAAAAAAATGTCTCAATGCAATGCATTGAGACATTTTCCTTTATCGAACTCAATCTAAACAATCCTCTGTCAACAGCCGTCTTCTTATAACACCATCGCTATAAACGAATAAAGTATCGGTATGGTTATGATACACAGCGTATGCGAAATCATTGCCATGGATGCACCTGTAGATGTATCTCCTCCGACCGACGCAGGAAATACAACAGTGTTAAGTCCAAGCGGTGCTCCAAATGCGAACAGGCAGAAATACATTATCTCCTTTCCTGCCCCCAGAACCTTTAATATCCCCAGGAATATTAAAGGCAACACAATAAGGCGCAGGAGACTTGCTATGTATATTTCTTTTCTTTTTATAAGGCTTGCAAAATCGTAATCTGCAACGACAAACCCGGTAAGTACCATCGCAACCGGACCCATGCATGCACCCAAGTTTGACACCGTGGTAGATACAAACTGCGGTAGCTTCGTCGCCAAACCGCTTATACCCAGAATCACACCTATAATAAGCGAAATAAAAGCCGGATTTATAAAACGCTTGAGAACACTGCCGCGTACACTTTTATATTCACCATCCTCAACCTGCGTAAGCATCGGATATCCCCAAGCATATATTGCAACGTTCAACAGAGTGGTAAACATCATGTATTTATACAAGCCCACATCGCCCATCATCGCAAGAACAATAGCATTGCCGACAAATCCGAGATTTCCGAACGTCAACGCGTACTTATATATATTGCGCACATACCCCTCTTTTACAAAAGCCTTCGAAAGTGGGATAGCTATAATCATCGCAACCGTAAGTAGAATTGCTGAATATATAAAAATAGTGTAATTTTCAGAAAGTGACTTAATCGTGCAGTTATTCATAAAGCTGTTTATCGTAAGCGCAGGAACAAAGACATGCGTTTCAAGCTTTGACAAAACCCCTGCAGTATTTGGTGCACATATACCCTTTTTATTTAATATGTACCCGATAACTATGCAAGAAAATAAAACCAGCATAGCGGACAGCGCGGTTGAGAATGTCTCAAACATATCCATACCCTCTTTTTGTTATTAGTTTTGCAACACGACAAATTATACTACACAGTTTTTTTAAATACAATTACTTTTTTTGAAAAAACACAAAAAAGTATATTTTATGCCTAAAAATATAAAATGTGCAGCCGGATTTCCCAACTGCACATTATATGTACTACCTCTATTTTACAGAACGCAGTATTTCTCCATATACGCATCCATGCGCGCAAGACAATCCGCGTCTGTCCCCTGCTCCTGCAGATACTCACGTATATCTGCAACCGTTACAAGTGCATGAACCTTAATCCCAAATTCCTCCCCGACTTCCATAACCGCGGTCTTTCCCGGAGTCTGACCGACCTCACAGCGGTTTACGGAGATAAACATATCCTCAACCTTCACGTTCGCGCAGCCCTGAAGCACCGGCATCGTCTCACGGATTGCCGTACCTGCGGTTATAACATCCTCGATTATAATTATTTTATCACCGTCAACCGGCTTATAACCTACTATACTTCCGCCCTCGCCGTGGTCCTTTACCTCCTTGCGGTTGAAGAAAAACGGCTTATCAATGCCGTGGCAGCGCGCAAGCGCACCCGCCGCAGATGCTGCAAGCGGAATACCCTTATATGCAGGTCCGAACATCGCATTAAATCCGTCTCCCACAGTCTCCTTTATAAGCGCCGCATAGAATTCACCCAGGCGTGAATTCTGCAAACCGGTCTTATAATTTCCCGTGTTTACAAAGTAGGGTGTATTTCTGCCGGACTTTGTAACAAAGTCGCCAAAGCGCAGGACATCCGCGCTCATCATAAATTCTATAAACTCTCTTTTTGCCTGAGTAAGCATAACTTAAACCATCCTTTATCTATTATATAATTTTAAAGCTTTTCCGCTTCATTTAACCACATCGCACTCACCGCGTCGCTCGGCATACGCCAATCACCTCTCGGTGAGAGCCCGACTGTCCCGACTTTAGGTCCGTCCGGTAAGCATGAACGCTTAAACTGCTGGGTGAAAAACCTTCTGTAAAAATTGCGAAGCCATTTTTTAAGCTCCTCATCGTCATACGCACCGTCAAAGGCATATTGGGCAAGACGATATACCTTGGAAGGCGAATATCCCCAACGCAGTGCGTAATACAGATAAAAATCGTGAAGCTCGTACGGTCCGACCAAATCCTCGGTTTTCTGAACAATTTCGCCATCTTTAGCAGGCAAAAGCTCGGGGCTTACCGGCGTATCAAGAATATCAGCAAGTATTCTGCCAACTTCTCCGCCCAGTCTCTCAGCCTCGTATCCGACCAAGTACCTGACAAGCGTTTTCGGAATCGCCGCGTTCACTCCGTACATAGACATGTGGTCTCCGTTATACGTCGCCCATCCGAGCGCAAGTTCTGACAAATCACCGGTACCAAGCACGAACCCGCCATACATGTTTGCAATATCCATTAGCACTTGCGTTCTCTCTCGCGCCTGCGAATTTTCATAAGCTGCATCTCGACGTTCAGGGTCCATTCCTATATCCGCAAAATGCTGATTGACCGAAGCCTTTATATCCACATACTTAAGCTCCACACCCAAGTACTCACACAATTTCTCTGCATTTCCCTTAGTGCGCAAGGTTGTACCAAAACACGGCATCGTAACCGCGAGAATGTCCTTTCTTGAAACCGCCATTTTATCCGCAGTACGCACGGCTACAAGAAGCGCAAGTGCAGAATCCAGTCCACCGGATATTCCAAGAACTATCTTATTTGAGCGCGTATGCGACCAACGTCTCTTCAAACCCGCGGTCTGAATATTTAAAATCTCCTCACAGCGTGCATCGCGCTCGTCTGCATTCTCCGCCAAAAACGGACTATGCGATATTTTACGCGTAAGACAACATTCATCACTTTCAAGTGAAAATTCTATTTTATCACACTCTTTAGCAGTGTAACCTGTGCGTCTTCTCTCATAGGCGAGCCGGTTTACATCCACCTCACTCACCGTCAAACGCTCATCGCCAAACGGCGGGTTCTCAGCTATAATTTTTCCGTTTTCGGAAATTATGCTGTGGCCTGAGAACACCAAATCTGTGCTGGACTCTCCCGCATCGGCACCTGCATACACATACGCGCATATGTTTTTTGAAGAATAGGTCTTCATAACCATTCTGCGCCACTCAGCTTTACCGACTGTTTCACAGCTTGCCGCAGGTTTTAATATGATATTTGCCGAAAAACCATCCTCAGCATCATCGCCTATTTCAACGCCAACGGTTAAATTATCCATATCCCGGCAAACAAAGATAAGATTTGCACCAAATGGCACATCTTCGCCGAAAATGCGTATACTACCGCTCTCTTCAGGTGCCGGTGAAAACCATCTGCCCTCAGAATATTCGCCGTAATTTGATATATTCTTTTTAGCAACTATTCCCAACACCTTGCCCTTACTAAAAACCGCCGCCGCATTGTAAAGCTTGCCGCAATTTTCAATCGGCAAACCGATTGCTACGAGAGCATCTACCTTCGACGTAGCTTTTATAAGCGATAAAAGAGCTCTCCGTGCCCCATCAATAAGCGTTTCCTGACCGAGTAAATCACCGCAAGTGTATCCGCAAAGGCACATTTCCGGCAAAACCATGAGTTTAGCCCCGCTCTTTGCGGCTTCTTTAATAACCTCTTCGGCGGACTTTGCGTTAAACTCGCAATCTGCAAGCTTGAGTTCGGGCACAAGCGCAGCCGTTTTAACAAATCCATGCTTCATATATCGCATTTCCCTTCTGTAAAAACTTACACTGTTACTAATATAATATTATATCAAATCACCCCATAAAAATGCAACCTGCATTTACCAATCAATTATAAACTTACGCCAAAACTGCAGACTTTTTTCAAAAATCCCTCTCTTCTTTGCAATTTTTTAAATTCCACTGTATAATATAATTAGATTAAATTAGGATAAGACGGTGATGTGTATGACAAACAACTTACCCGCGGCTCTTGTGCGTTGCTCCTCGTATGAGCCAGCCGCAGTAGATTCAGCAATTGACCGCGCACTCTCACTACTCGGCGGTTTAGATAAATATATAAAACCCGGAATGCGCGTATTTCTAAAGGCTAATCTCATGCGCAAAAGCGCTCCTGAACTCTGCGCGGTAACTCATCCTGCAGTAGTCTACGCGGTCGCAAAACATATAGCCGCACTCGGCGCTTCAGTCACAGTGGGTGACAGTCCGGGTGGAATTTTTAACCAAAACATACTCAAAGGTGTTTACCACACCTGCGGATACACTTCGCTTGAGGAGATTGACGGTGTAACCCTCAATTACGATTGCCGCGAGGTCACTGTAGAGGCAAAAGACGCGCTCAAGCTCAAAAGCTTCCCGATGCTCGCGGCTATTGCGGAGGCCGATGTTGTGGTAAACGTTGCAAAGCTAAAAAGTCATACACTTACGGTCTACTCAGGAGCAGTAAAAAATCTTTACGGCGTTATCCCGGGTCTTAAAAAGGCAGAGTACCATTTTACCTTCCAGGATATTGACGATTTTTCGGATATGCTTTTGGATATCGCCGAGCACGTATCGCCGGTCCTCCATATTATTGATGGTGTCTTTGCAATGGAGGGCGAAGGCCCCGGAAGCGGTGATGCGCGCAAGCTAAACGCTATCATCGCATCCCCCGACGGTTTTGCTGCAGATTTTACCGCGCTTAAAATAACCGGGTATTCACCGGAGGAGATTCCGCTTTTCCGCGCCGCAATGCGCCGTGGAAGAAACGTCTGCGCAAATATTTTGGGTGATGACGTTGATACTATGTCCGTTTCCGATTTTGTGCGCGCAAACTCGTCTGACACCAGCCTTTTAAAAAAGTACGTTCCCGGCTTTATAAGCAAACCCCTTGAAAAATTTTTATCCTTAAAACCGTCAGTTGTCCCCTCATCCTGCGTAGGATGTCGTGCATGCGAGCGCGTATGTCCGGCAAATGCGGTTGAGATAAAATCGGGCAAAGCCACGATTTCCACTAAAAAATGCATACGCTGTTTTTGTTGCATGGAATTTTGCCCGTACAAAGCTATAGCCGCACGACGAAACCCTCTCCTGCGCGTGGTAATGCGCTTAGGCGGTGAGGGCAAGTCAAATTAATCATGTTATATACGTTTAAAATCCGCTTCGTAAAAAACGAAGCGGATTTTCTTATTTTGCAAAATATTTTCGCGTCTCCCTTTTTACTATCGGATATAGTGCAATAAGCGCAATTAAGTTAGGTACTGCCATAAGTCCGTTTAATATATCTGCAATGTTCCACACAAGCTCAAGCTCCAAAAAGCACCCGATAAAAACCGCGATAAGATATAGCACGCGGTAAGGCTTTATAGCACGCGCCCCCGCCAAATACTCCGCGCACTGTTCGCCGTAATAGTTCCATCCAAGTACTGATGCAAACGCAAAAAGCATAAGAGATGCAGAAACTATTCCTCTTCCAAGCCACGGTGCAAATGGAAACCCTGCCGAATAGGCTAAGTTTGTAAGCGCAACGCCATTGAGTCCACTCTCAAGTGCGCCGGATACGACTATCGCAACACCTGTCATCGTGCATAAAACCGTAGTATCTATAAATGTTCCTACCATAGAGATTAGCCCCTGCTCTGCAGGATGTGAAACCCGCGCGCTTGCCGCGGCAATTGAAGCACTACCGAGCCCCGCCTCGTTTGAAAATACGCCGCGGGCAACACCCATACGCATTGCACGTGCAACCGCCGCACCGCAAAAACCTCCAAACGCGGCGCGCCCGGTAAATGCAGAGCTTATTATCTCAACTACCGCCGTGGGTATCTTATCCGCGCAGCATATCAGAACTGCTAGCGTCGCCACGATATACAGTCCACCCATAATAGGAACTATTCGCTCGGACACCTGTGAAATACTTTCAATACCGCCAAATACAATTTTGCCTGCAAGGAATGTAATTACCAAAGCGCATATAAGCTTAACAGTCGGAATATCAAAACCAAAAAGCGATACCGTATACACACCCTTAACGTCTATCAGATCCGATGCCGCACTCGCAATTGCATTAACCTGAGTAAGCGTACCCATCCCCAAAATCGCCGCCGCACCGCAAAATAGCGCAAACGCTTTTGCAAGCGGGATAAATCGCCTTCCCATACCGAGCTCTATGTACATAAATGCACCGCCGAGGACATTCCCTTTCCTGTCAACCCGGCGGAATCTGACCGCGAGAAAGCCTTCCGCATAGCTTATCGCCATCCCCAAAAGCGATGTTGCAAGCATCCATACAATAGCTCCCGCACCGCCTGAAAACACAGCAGTGGCAACCCCTATTATATTTCCCGTACCTATCATTGCGGCAAGCGACGTGGCAAGCGCTCCAAAGCGGCTTACACTGCCCGACTCGCCACCTGCATCTGATACAAACAACAACTTAATCGCAAGCCATATTTTTTTAAACTGAACAAAGCGAAGCCCCAAAGTAAATTTAATACCCACAAAGCTTATTGCTAAAATTAAAGGAATGCCCCAAACCGCATTGTTTATGCGCTCAGAGCATTCCATAAGAACTCTCATCATATTTCCCACGCATATCACCTCATTGACTTTTAGCAATAAAGTATATGCCGAGATAAAAATAATTAATACCTCTATATTTCCCGAAGATGTGGCGCATCGCCATGAAATACAATCTCTTTTTCACTTTCCGCGCAAACCGTCAATATATATCGGTCCCTATATAGCAGGGTTTTAAAAAAGCATCCAGGTGACATGTAGTTAATCTCACTAAGTCTCTTTTTGCTTATCCCGCATCCTTTGAGTTTGCATACAGCTTCCTTTACCGTCCACGCGCGGTAAAATTCGCGCAGGCGCGCCTCTGCGTTTTTTTCTTCTATGCACTGCCTTTCCCGCTCACCAAAAGCCTTTATGAGTCTTGATATTTCCCGCTCTTTAATAAGCTCTATATCCACTCCGACCGGAGATGCAGAAACCGCGCAGACCGTCACATCTCCGCTGTGGGATAAATTAAACTCAACCCCACCCGGGATGTATGGCTTTCCATGGTCTTTACGCAAAATCCTATCCGCATTATCGCCGAGTGCGGCTCCCAGCACCTCATCGCGACCGCCGAAACCTATATATAAATCTATTCTATCCGCCGACAATCGCGTCAACCTCCGCCTCGCCTTTTATTTCAATGCTCACTCTATTGGGCACGCACACTATAGCCTGACCGGGTTTAGATATTTTTCCGCTTCTGACGCAAACCAAATCCGGGCACTGCGCATGTGATGCATACACACAGCCGTCCCCTGCCTTGACTGTGACACCGGCAAAGGTGTACTCAGCTTCCTTGCCGCGCAAATCAAGCGTCTGCATAAGCTTTCCGTCCATGCGCACCTCGGCAAACCGACCGGTACCGCCGCTTTGCGGAAAAAGCCATATCGCAAAAGCCGCAACAATAACGATTGCAATTACTACAGCATCACCTATCCGCAATTTCAAGTGAATACCCCCCATCGGTAAGATAAAGCTTATCGGAAAGCCCTTGTGTTACAGTAACTTTCATATCGTTTCCGACTATTATGCACTCAAAATCATCGCTCTCACGCCAAAAGTCAAGCGCACGCTCTTTGCCCATTACAAACAGAGCAGTGGACAGAGCATCCGCACGCGCTCCGTCACGGCATACCACGCTTACCGAACGGATGTCGCTCTCCGCAGGTTTTCCGGTCGATGCATCAATTATATGGTGATACAAAACACCGTCTTTTTCAAAAAACCTCTCATAGTCTCCGGAAACTGCTATCACCGTGTCCCGAAGCTCAAGGATTCCTATGTAATCAGACGCTCCACCGTTCGGGTCACGCACGCCAATTTTCCACGGTGTGCCGTCCTCTTTTTCGCCCCAAACACATATGTTCCCGCCAAGTGAAATCAGTGCTCGGGCGGTGTTATTCTCCTTAAATATTTCCATCGCGCGCCCTGCCGCATATCCCTTTGCAATGCCGCCCAAATTTATCTCACAGCCGTTTGACAAACGAGCCGTACCCTCTGAAATTTCAAAATTTCCTGCACCGCACATGGATAAGGCATTTGAAATTTGGGAATTGTTTGGAATGTTATTTGCACCGCCGATGTCCCACAGCTCTATGAGTTTCCCAAGCGTAATGTCAAACGCGCCGCCGGTCTCCAAGCGTACTTTCTGCCCTTTTTCAAGCAATTCCAAAAGCTCTTTTGAGGGCGCTATCCCCTCGCTTGCGGCTCGGTTGAGGACATTTACTTCGCTTTCCTCCTGAGTCGGTGAGCACATTAAATCCACTTCTTCAAGCAAATCTTGAATCTGACCGACGGTTTCCTCGCAACCCTCGCCGGAGACGGATATATTGCAGACCGTATCCATTATATAAATCTGCCTCTCAGCTTTACCTTTTGCACAACCGGATAATAAAACAAGCAGTGCAAAAAAGAGCGGTATAATTATCCTACGCAAAATAAATCAGCTCCACTTTTAACTATATTTTTATTCAATCCTCAATTTATACAAACGCTCCACTGGCGACTCTTCGTTGAATGTTTTTACACAGATTTATGATACCACATATACCCCAACACGGCAAGAAAAAAGCCCTATTAACTTTAAAATAATCAGCAATTTCAAAAACGTGTATTTTGCGCAATTGATTAAATCGTTAAAAAAATAACAATTTTTATTGACAAACATTTCCATATAGAATATAATAAAGTTGCTAGCAAACAAATAAACATTTTAAATCATTGCAAATTGCATATCCAGTGTTTATTTGTTACTCCATGGAGCAAACAACATTTATTAACCGAATTTAGAAAGGAGCATCACTATGTTTAGAAAGAACGCTATGTTTTCCCGCCTGTTATGCATCACTGTCATCTTCTCATTACTCTTGAGTATTTCAGCGATTGCAACAACATCCACCCCAATAGAGCAATCACCAGTTTTGTATTCTTCCGCTTCTGTGGCTGATGTCTCCGATGACATCTTAGATTATCTTAAAACCGTCGGTGTAAACGTAACAGAAAAATCTGTTATTTCTGCAGGAAAACTTGATGATAATCAAGCTAATGCCGTGTATTCCAGAAATGCAATTTCGGAAAACGAAGATAGAGAAACTTATTATGTTACTGTTTCTGACAAAGTAGGAGACGAAATTGAAACCACTACCGTATTACGATTTGGTACTGCAACCTCTTACACCTATTCTTGGCCACCAGACACTTGGGACACAATAACTATGGTCGCTACAGCCTATTTTAATTGTGAAGGTGAAATTTTCGGTTATGTTCAACCCCAAAAGGTGCACATGTATTACACCGTTGAACCAGGCACAACTGCAACCTTTGTTTCCACTGTTTTCGGATGTACCGGAAATAGATATTCCCTTCCAAATTATATTAATCAAGGGCCTTATGAATGGGCCGCTGTTGCTGTTTCTTATAATCCCACGCCAAACACTACTTATTCCGGATATGGTCAATCTATGACAAACTACGTTATCCTTCCAGAGGGTTATTCTACCAGCATGTATTTCCATTTTCGCTACAAATTAGCCGGTGATGCTTATGAAACTGACCAGCTTTTAAATTTCACATTACAAGATTTGATAAATCAATAATATTATATTTATTTCTATTATAAATATAAATTGAATTAATTATTATTTTTTATTATGCAATTTTGAAAATGAAAAAATACTTATTTACTTTACTATCATTAATCATTATTCCTCTCTTATTTGCAAGCTGTAAGAATAGCAACGCAAAAATTGTTTCTGTTTCTATAGGCTATAGTCATACAGTTGGACTTAGAGAAGACGGTACGGTTGTCGCTACCGGAAAGAACACAAATGGGCAGTGCGATATAAAAAGCTGGACGGATATGACGGCGATTGCGGCAGGCGGCTATCATACCGTTGGTCTAAAATCCGACGGTACGGCTATTGCCACAGGTTTTAATGATTATGGGCAATGCAATGTGTCCGATTGGAGAGATATAGTGGCGATCGCTGCAAGTGCCGACCACACTGTTGGATTAAAGTCTGACGGTACAGTTGTTGCAGTTGGCAGACAAGATTTTGGCAAATGTAATGTATCCGATTGGACTGATATTGTTGCTATTGATGCAGCATTTTCAACTGTTGGACTAAAGAGTGATGGCACAGTTGTTTCCGTAGGGCAAAACTATTTTAACACATCTAAATTAACAGATATAACAGCAGTGTCAGTCAATTGGAATATACTATGGGGTTTAAAATCCGACGGTACACTTATCCGAAGCGATAATATCAAAACCAAGCCATGCAATTGGACGGATATAATCGCTATTGCATCAGGAAGTTCACATACTGTCGGATTAAAGTCCGACGGTACGGTTGTTGCATCCGGTTTTAATCAGGATGGGCGGTGCAACGTTGAAGGCTGGACGGATATAGTTGCAATTTCAGCATGCGATCATACAGTCGGACTAAAGTCAGACGGCACGGTTGTTGCTACAGGAAGCAATGTATATGGTGAATGCAATGTGGAAAATTGGTAAAATTTAAATTTGTTTATCTGCACAAAGGAGTGCTTTTGATGAAAAGTTTTTTAGCTTTATCTTTGTCTCTTATTCTTTTACTGAGTTCGTGCGCACCCGCAGAAAGCCGTAAGCTTTCTGCACATTTCCCGGATGGTGAGATACTTGAAGACATCGGTGCAGATTACGATGAGTTAAACAAGCTCCGCTCATTTGAAGATAGAATTGACCCGGAGCATCCTTACACACATAAGGAGCGTTTGCCTGACCGATACCAGTTTGCACTAAGCACGCCGCATACGGCTTGCGGAATTGATTTTACTCCGGTTTACTCCTTTATGTTTACCGAGGCTCCACCCAACGGATTTGTTCAGGTTATGTATCTCCACCACAATTATTCGGCAGAGCCGGGTGATGCGGCAAAGTATCAGGAAATATTGCAAACCCTAAGTGCGGATTTTTCAAATTCCTACGGTGACCTTCGCCCGATGTACGGCTTTGAGGACACGCTTTCCGAGTTTTTGAAAAAGCCGGTTGATGAGCAGATAAAAGCTCTTGAAGGTGATGAGCGAATTGCTCTTAACAGCTATTGGACGGTTAAGGAAAGCATAGGCGAAAATCCAAGAACTGACTTGATTGCAAAAATAAGCTTTGTTATTGAAGAAAATCCCGAAACAAAGAAACAAGCCTATACATTAGATGTTACCTATAGGTTAGAACAGGTGCCCGATTGGCTGGAATGGTGGATGTAGAATCCGGAGGAAAAATAAAAAAATCC
>JAZRUF010000088.1:0-7363 GCA_045652405.1 Eubacteriales bacterium
GTTGAGGAAAAGTATATCACCGGAAACGCAGCACCAAAGGAAAAATTTATAAAGTGGGCGGATACCATCTCCCGCTGCATTGGAAATCCCCTCTATCATTGGTCAAATCTGGAGCTTTTACGCTACTGTGGAATTGATGAATTGCTCACCCCCGATAATGCAGATGAGATTTGGGAAAAAGCAAGCGCACGCTTAAACTCTGACGATTGCAGAGTTCGTTCACTCATAAAAAGCAGTAACGTCCACGCGCTCGGTACTACCGACGATCCGATAGACGATTTAAAAGTTCATCAGGATCTGGCAGCGGATCCCTCGTTTGAAACCGTTGTGCTCCCGGCTTACCGTCCTGACAAAGCACTCCATCCCGAAAACCCGGGGTATATTGAGTACATTGCAAAGCTCGGTCAAGTTGGCGGCAAAGAAATACGCACCTTTGATGATTTAAAAGAGGTTCTCAACCACCGTGCAGAGTATTTTAAAGAACGTGGATGCCTGCTTGCAGACCACTCCTTCAGTGCGCCGGACTTCACATGCTATGACCCCAAATGCGCTGAAAAGGCATTGCAAAAGGCACTTACCGGCGAAACTCTTACCAAATACGAGCTTGACTGTTATCAGACCGAGCTTCTCTCATACCTTGGAACGGTATATCATAGATTAGACTTTACAATGCAGTTGCACATGAGCGTATCGCGCAATCTCAACACTCCGTTGTTTTTAAGCAAAGGTGTTGATATGGGCGGTGATGCTATAGGCGAATCAATGACAACCGCATCAATAGTAGCTCTTCTTGATCGCCTTGCAAGAGAAAATGCTCTTCCCCGCACCGTGCTCTACACTTTAAACCCAAGTGATACCGCGCGTCTGGTCACGCTTGCAGGCTGCTTTCAAAGCCCTGAAACCCGCTGCAAAATCCAAGTCGGCTCCGCCTGGTGGTTTAATGACCACTTAGACGGCATGGAGCATCAAATGATCACCCTTGCAAACATGGGTATCCTCTCCGGCTTTATCGGCATGCTCACCGACTCACGCAGTTTCTTAAGCTATGCACGCCACGAATATTTCCGCCGTGTACTCTGTAACCTGCTCGGCACGTGGATTAACAAAGGACTTGCCCCCAAGGATTATGCGGGCATCGGTTCAATTGTCCAGGATATATGCTACAATAACGCAGTTGAATACATCGGTGTGCGCAAAGTTGTAAAAGATTTTAAATAAACACTTGTAAACCGCCCAAAAATCGTTTATACTATGTTTAATACGTCGCAATGACCGGAGAATTAATATCATGCGTCTTCTTCAGAGAGCAGGCGGTTTGGTGCAAGCCTGTGTAACGAGGTATTATTCCGCTCCGCGAGCGTTCGGCGATAAGCCGAAGGGTTCGCCCTTTACAGCGTTTTCGAGTGGCCGTATGATATTTCATTCGGCAATTTGGGTGGCAACGCGGAATTGTAACACTTCCGTCCCATGTTTTTTATGGGGCGGAAGTTTTTTATTTTCTCCCCTGCCGAGCAAAATATAAAGGAGGAATTTACATGCTCGATATAAAACTTATACGCACAAACCCGGATTTGGTAAAAGAAAACATCCGCAAGAAATTTCAGGACGAAAAAATAGCACTTGTAGATGAAGTCATTGCTTTGGACCAGCAATTCCGCGATGCTAAATCTCGCGGCGACTACCTGCGTGGTCAGAGAAACTCTATCAGCAAGCAGATAGGTGCTCTTATGGCAAAAGGTCAAAAGGAAGAAGCTGAGGAAACCAAAAAGCAGGTTGCCGCGATGTCACAGGAGCTCGCTGATTTGGAAGTATTGGAAGAAAAACTCACCGCTGACATCCGCGAACGTATGCTCGTCATCCCCAATATAATTGACGACTCGGTTCCGATAGGAAAGGATGACAGTGAAAACATCGAGGTCGCGCGCTTTGGTGAGCCTGCAATACCCGACTTTGAAGTGCCGTATCACATTGACATAATGGAAAAATTAAACGGTGTGGATTTAGACAGTGCCCGCAAAACAAGTGGCAACGGCTTTTATTACCTGTGCGGTGATATTGCGCGTCTGCACTCGGCAATTCTCTCATACGCACGCGATTTTATGATTGACCGCGGCTTTACTTACTATATCCCACCATTCATGATCCGCAGCAATGTCGTTACCGGTGTAATGAGCTTTGACGAAATGGAAAACATGATGTACAAGATTGAGGGTGAAGACCTCTACCTCATCGGCACAAGCGAGCACTCTATGATAGGTAAATTCATCGACACAATGCTTGAAGAAACCGACCTTCCGCAGACGATGACCAGCTATTCTCCTTGCTTCCGCAAGGAAGTAGGTGCCCACGGAATCGAAGAGCGCGGAGTATATAGAATCCATCAGTTTGAAAAACAGGAAATGATAGTTGTATGTAAACCTGAGGAAAGTCCTGCCTGGTTTGAAAAACTTTATCAGAATACAGTTGACTTCTTCCGCTCACTTGATATTCCCGTCCGTACTTTGGAATGTTGCTCTGGTGACCTTGCTGACCTGAAAGTTAAAAGTATAGATGTTGAAGCATGGTCACCCCGCCAGCAGAAATATTTTGAGGTCGGAAGCTGTTCAAACTTAGGTGACGCTCAGGCACGCCGTTTGGGCATCCGCGTCAAAAACAAGGAAAGCGGAAACTACTTCCCGCACACTCTTAACAACACAGTTGTTGCACCTCCGCGTATGCTTATTGCATTCTTAGAGAACAATCTCAACGCCGACGGCTCTGTAAATATTCCCGAACCTCTGCGTATGTATATGGGCGGAAAACAAAAAATTGAAATTTAAGATCATAAAAAACGGAGAGCAGTTTTTGCTCTCCGTTTTTTATAAAACAAATATCAAAGCGGCTCATTTTCCATTGAGCCGCTTTATTATGAACTTTATTTATTTTTTATATACTCGTCAATCGCTTCTGCCGCGCCTTTACCTGCACCCATAGCGAGAATAACCGTCGCCGCACCGGTAACCGCGTCACCGCCTGCATAAACGCCTTCCTTACTGGTCTTTCCGTTTTTCTCATCCTCAACCACGATGCATCCCCACTTGTTTGTATCAAGTCCGGGCGTGGTAGTACGGATAAGCGGATTCGGAGAAGTACCGATAGACACGATTACGCAGTCAACATCCAAGTCATGCTCACTGCCCTCAATCTTAACCGGACGGCGGCGACCCGACTGATCCGGCTCACCCAATTCCATTTCTATGCACTTGAGTCCGCGAACCCACCCGTCCTCTGTTCCGAGAACTTCAAGCGGAGCTGTCAGGAATTTAAATTCAATTCCCTCTTCCTTCGCATGATGAATTTCCTCCAAACGTGCCGGAAGCTCCTTCTCACCTCTTCGATATACTATATAAACATTCTCAGCGCCCATACGCTTTGCACTGCGCGCCGCATCCATTGCTACATTTCCGCCGCCGATAACCGCTACATTAGCATATCGTTTCATCGGTGTGTCGTAATTTGAGTCATACGCCTTCATAAGGTTTATACGAGTGAGATACTCGTTTGCGGAATATACGCCGTTTAAATTTTCACCCGGTATGTTCATAAAGGACGGAAGACCTGCGCCTGAGCCTACAAATATCGCTTCAAAACCGTCCTCAAACAGCTCATCCACCGTGCGCGTACGACCAACTACATAGTTAGTCTCAATCTTTACGCCCATCTTCTTAAGCTGCTCAATTTCCTTAGAAACAATAGCCTTAGGTAAACGGAACTCCGGAATTCCGTAAACGAGAACTCCGCCTGGCTTATGAAACGCTTCAAAAACCGTCACTTCATATCCTTTGCGTGCCAAATCGCCCGCACAGGTAAGACCGCTCGGACCTGCTCCGACTATGGCTACCTTATGTCCGTTGGATGCCGGAACTTCAGGTGTTGCATCCATATTCTTCATCGCCCAGTCAGCAACAAAACGCTCCAGTCGTCCGATTGCAACCGGCTCGGTTTTTATTCCGCGAACACACAAGCTCTCGCACTGCGACTCCTGCGGACATACGCGACCGCAAACCGCAGGAAGGGCATTTGACTCTTTTATCGTTGCATAAGCACCTGCAAAATCGCCCTCACGAATACGTGCTATAAAATCCGGAATAGCGACATTGACCGGGCATCCGTTTACGCACGGACGGTGCTTGCAGTTTATGCAACGATTAGCCTCCTCAATAGCAAGCTCCTCGGTATAACCAATCGCCACTTCTTCAAAGTTTTTATTTCTTATATTAGGCTCCTGCTCCGGCATGGGAACACGAGTTGGAGACATATTAGGCATTCGGCACACTCCTTTGCAAACGGCATTCATGCTCATGAAGCTTTTCCGTTTCTTCTTTTTTATACATTGCGCTGCGTCGGATAGACTCATCAAAATCAACCAGATGACCGTCAAACTCAGGACCGTCAACGCATGCAAACTTCGTCTCACCACCTACGGTAAGGCGGCATCCGCCGCACATTCCCGTACCGTCAATCATAGTTGAGTTCATACTTACCACTGTTTTAACATTATACGGCTTTGTTGTAAGGGAAACAAACTTCATCATAACAAGAGGACCGATAGCTATAACCATGTCATACTCTATACCGCCATCAAGCAATGCCTTTAGCTGATCGGTAACCAAACCCTTATTTCCGTTTGAACCGTCATCAGTCATGATATAGAGATTATCCGAGCTCGCTTTCATCTCTTCCTCAAGGAAAATAAGCTCTTTATTTCTAAAGCCCGCAATTATATCAACCTGTGTGCCGTGCTGGTGCAGGTATTTAGCCTGCGGATATGCGATAGCACAACCAAGACCGCCACCGATAACACACACGCGCTTCATTCCGTCAAGATGCGACGGATTTCCGAGCGGACCTACAAAATCCAGAATACTGTCCCCCTCATTTAACATTCCGAGCATCTTAGTCGTTTTACCGACTTCCTGGAATATAATCGTAACCGTCCCCGCCTCGCGGTCATAATCTGCAATGGTAAGCGGAATGCGCTCACCCTCTTCACATACGCGGAGCATGATAAACTGCCCCGGCAGTGCCTTGCGTGCAATCTCCGCCGCCTCAACCGTGATGAGCTTCACCTGCGGATTTAAAACTCTCTTTTCAACTATGCGATACAAGCGCTTCACCCCATCTATTCGTTTTCTTCGTCATTGATCATATTTAAACTATGATTTAATAAAGACTGATTATATTATAGTGCATTTTGGATATACTTTCAAGCCTTGTTTTTTACCAAAACACAAAACTGCCGAAGACTTACATTCAGTCTTCGGCAGTTAACTTTAATCTTCTATCTCGGTTTCTACGTCTTTTTCATCAGTCGCATAAAAATCCTCGTCGTCATAAATAAATGCATGCAATTTTTCCGCAGCCGCATCCAAATCGTAGACAAGATTTGAACCGTTCGACTTGTACTCACCGTCTATCGGGAATCTCGCCTGCTCAAACTCGGGAGTTCCTCCCAAAAGCAAATTAGTTCCGAGAGAGAGAATCTCCTTGTTTGAAAGAGATGTTTCAACCATTGGCAGAAGCTCACTCAAAAGCGACGGATATTTGATAGGACTCGTTGCCATAACCTTATCAAACAATTTCTGTAAAACTTCTCTTTGGCGCTCGGTGCGTTCAAAATCCGCATTCCCGACGTATCGGACACGCGCATAGCCTACCGCCTGCGCTCCGGTTAAAGTCTGAAGTCCCGCTTTCTTTATTGTCTGCGCTTTCAATCCCTTTGCATCCGCGACCTCTTTAATATATTTGTTGGCGTTCCTTCTGACCGCATCACTCACGTCAGCTTCAATTCCGCCGAGCGCATCAATAACATCTGCAAGCTGATAAAAGTTAACCGTTACATAATCTGTGATATTAAGCCCGAAGTTCTGGTTGAGTGTCTTAATCGCAAGCTCCGCTCCGCCAAGACTGTATGCACTGTTTATCTTATGCGTTCTGTACCCTTCAATTTCCACATGGCTGTCGCGCATAATTGATGTAAGCTTAACTTTGTTGTGCTTGCAGTCAATACTCGCGACCATTATGGCATCAGATAATCCTCTGCCGTCACCATTTCTCGAATCAATACCAAAAAGTGCAATATTTACTATCTGCTTACTCTTGACAACAGACATATCTATTCCAAGATTTTCGTGGCTGTCATTAAATTCTACCCTGTCGACCGAATTGAGTAAATGACTTATATAAAAGCATGCACTGCCTATCCCGACGAAGAGAATAAGCATTATAAAAAACATAACACGCTTTATCTTCTTTTTTCTCTTTCTCTTTTTCTTACGCAGTTGTGCCTCGCGGTATCTTTCCGCTTCTTCATATTCCCACTCTTCGATATCCCGTCTTGCCATAACAACCTCCGACATACACTGCAACTAAAAATATACACTTATAAAAGAATAGCAGATGTCGACAAATTTCACAAGACCTAAAATATTACAAATCGGTTAACAATGTGCAATTTCCCTTTTAAAATTGACCTATTTTACTTTTTTGATCTTTGTCTCTTTTAACTGTAAATTTCCTTGATTTTAAGGCGAATTCGTCATGTTTTATTCTTGCATTTTTTCCCATTACGTGGTATTATTATTATGTTAATTTTTTTGTAAATTCATATGGGACTAAATAAAAAATTTTTATACTGAGGAGGTACCCCAAATGAATGACATTTTAAAACAAATCGGCGCATATGGTGTTGTCCCGGTTGTCAAGATTGACAACGTTGAGGACGCAGTTCCGCTCGGAAAAGCCCTTATTGACGGTGGCCTTCCCCTTGCGGAAATCACCTTCCGCACAGCTGCAGCTGAAGATGCCATCCGCGAAATGTCAAAGGCATTCCCGGAAATGCTCATCGGTGCAGGCACTGTTCTTACAACCGAGCAGGTTGACCGTGCAGTAGCTGCAGGCGCAAAATTCATCGTTTCCCCGGGTCTTAACGTAAAAGTTGTCAAGTACTGTGTTGAAAAAGGCGTTCCGATCACCCCGGGCTGCAGCAATCCTTCTGACATTGAAGCAGCTCTCGAGTGCGGTCTGGAAGTACTCAAGTTCTTCCCGGCTGAAGCAGCAGGCGGCCTTGCAGCTATCAAAGCTATGAGTGCTCCGTACGGCGCTGTAAAGTTCATGCCCACTGGCGGCATCAGCGAAAAGAATCTGGATTCTTACCTCTCATTCAACAAAATCTTAGCTTGCGGCGGCAGCTGGATGGTTAAGGATTCTCTTGTTAAAGAAGGCAACTTTGCAGAAATCACTCGTATGACCCGTGCTGCGGTTCAGAAGGTTCTCGGCTTTGACCTTGCTCACATCGGCATCAACATGGAATGCGAAAACTGCG
>JAZRUF010000089.1:0-20754 GCA_045652405.1 Eubacteriales bacterium
GGTGCAAGCTTATGTTCATATCCGTCTGCAAAGTTTGTTATAAACTCACCCGCCTGCGCGATTTGCGCGGCAAGCTTAACATCATCATCTGAAATGTCTCTTCCGAATTTTATATTTTCCGCAATCGTGTCCGCGTATAAAAAGTCATATTGCAAAGCAGAGCCGAACATTTTATAAAGGAGGTCTCTTTCAATCGTGCGTATGTCCTCACCGTATATATATATAGCACCGGATGTAGCATCATAAAACCGTAGCAGCAGCTTTATAAGGGTTGACTTTCCCGCACCGGTTGCGCCAATTATACCGAGTGATTCGCCGTGCGCAAGCTCAAAGCTTATATTCTCAAGGTTGTTGCGCTTTCCGTTATACGAAAATGTCACGTTATCAAAGAGAATATGCGCATCGGTTTTCTTATCCGGACATTTCTTTTTACTTTGCACGGTAATTTCATCTTCAGCGTCAAGCACCTCGGCTATGCGCCGTGCAGACGCGGCGCACTTTGTATACATTACAAACATGCGCGTTACCGTCATCATAGCCATGGAAATAAGCGTAAAATACTGCATAAACGCGATAACGGTTTCCGGGCTTGACAGTCCGTTTGATATTCGCGCGGCACTCAGCGCAATAACTGCAACACTTCCCACATTCATAAGCATAGTCATAATCGGGTGCACGCTTCCCATTACAACACCTGCGTGCATCTCCTCTTTTATGAGCTTGTTATTTACTTTATCATAGCGTCTGTGCTCATAGTCGGTCTTGGAAAGCGCTTTTATAACGCGTATGCCCTGCACGTCCTCACGCACAACACGCACCATTCCGTCAACAGATTTTTGGACCCGCTCAAAAAGCGGCACGCCTTTTTTAGAAATGAAAAATACAGTGGCAAATATAAATGGTAATATCGCTATCATAACAAGGGATAAATATGCGTCCATAAAAAGAGTTATTGCAATCCCGCCGACGAGCATTATCGGCGCGCGCACGCCCATGCGCTGGAGCATATTCACAAAGTTATGGATGTGATACGTATCCGTGGTAATGCGCGACTCAAGTGACGGAATTGTAAACTTATCCGTCTGTGCCGCGGACAGGTGAATCGTCTTTTTAAATAGGTCTCTTCGCAAATCCTCGGCAAAGGCGCGCGACACATGCGCCGCCATTCGGTTTGCAACTACGTTTAACGCGCATGAAACCGCGGAAAACGCCATCATAAGTCCGCCCCAGTAGAGTATCTCACCCACGCCTCCGCCTATAACATTTTGTAATATATGGCTTAAAATATACGGAAGCATGAGTTCCGCAAGTGTTCCTACGGTTTTAATGACAAACCCCAGGCTCATGCGCGCGAAAAACCGTTTTAAATATCCTGCTACAGTTTTCATTTATACAATCTCCCGGTAAAAGTTTCCTTTGATAATAATTTTATTATGCGGCGGTTTTTCTGTCAATAATTTTTACATTTGCAGAAACTTGTGCTATACTATATAGATATATCCTAAATAACAGAAAAGGAGAATTGAGAAAATGAAAATCTTTAGGAAACTGCTGCTTGTAACCGTGCTGGCTCTGTGCATGGCAGTGCCTGCTTTTGCTGCAAGCGGGGTTACAACCTCAACGGCAAACATTGGCGGCGCAACCGCGCAGGTCGCGTATGTGACCATGGGTGGCAGCCGTGCAATCGTTCCTGCAATTTCAAGTAACAGCATCCACACCGACTCACAAGCTTCCTCGGTAATATCAACCGTAAAGAGCGGTAGCGTGGTAGCTGCAATAAACGGCGGCTTTTTCAATTCATATTACAACGGTTCGGCAACCCTCTCGGTTGCAACCGGAAATTATCCGCGCGTGTACAGCACCATCGTAAAGGAAGGTCAGGTAATCTGCGCAGGTGGTGACATTGCAGCAATCGGCATGGACTACAACGGCAAGGTATACATAGACAAGGTAAAGCTTTCTCCGGTGGTTACGCTTCGCGGAACAACAAACATAACCGCATGGGGCGCGAATATAGTCTATAACGACCCATCGGCTGTTTATGTCCTGACGGATATAATGGACTACCCGATAAACATCCCGGCAACTTCTAAAGTAATCACTATCCAATCAAATAAAGTAACAAGCGTTGCAAACGGAACAAGTAACTTCGTTGTGCCACATAACACGGTTGTAATGGTATACGGTCAGACCGCATACGCAAATGCGCTCAAGTGGGAGTCCAACCCCAAGGTAGGCGATGCCGCGGTATACCGCTTTACCGCAACCCCATCCAACACAGCAAACCAAAGTGCTTGGAATGATATGCGCACGGTTATCGCAGGCGGCGGAATGCTTGTAAAGAATGGTCAGAACGTGGTAGATTCCAACACATCTGTCACCGCAGCGGACCAAAAGCCGGACGTAGTCGCACAGCGCAGCTTTGTTGCTCAGCTTAATGACGGACGGCTCATGATGGGAACCGTCGTAAGCTCCTTCCGCAAGATTGCAAATTCTCTTATTGCAATGGGCGTAAAGGACGCTATATTTATGGACGGCGGCGCTTCCTCGATGCTTTATGCAAACGGCTCTTATCTGACTCACGCGGGTCGCCGTCTTGCAACGGTTATGGCGATAGTTGATGAAACCGTCAAACCGACTCGACCGGATACTACAATCGTTACGCCCCCGCCTCCTGTACCCGAGGTAGACGAACCGTCCTCATGGGCGCAGGGTTCTATCTCTGTCGCACGCGGGCTCAAGATGCTCCCCGAGCATCTTGATAAAAAGTATAAGCACAATATAACCCGCAAGGAGTTCTGCGATTTAATAGCCGCATTTATTCGCGCGAAGACCGGCTATTCCATCGAATATTTCTGCACGTTAGAAGAAGTTCCGGTTAATAAATCGCAATTTTCCGACTCAAAAGATTACTACGTCCCATACGTCGCGGCGCTCGGCATAGTAGGCGGCTATCCGGACGGAACCTTCCGCCCAAAGGACGCAATCATGCGTCAGGACGCGGCAATTATGCTCCAGCGTCTGGCAATCCGCCTGGGCATAGATACTGCGCTTGGCCCTCCGCGTATCTTCTACGACAGCGATCAAATAGCAAGCTACGCAAGATCCGGCATTGCGTTTGTAACCTCTATCGGGATAATGAACGGCGGTGCAAACAGCACCTTCTCGCCCCGCGCAAACATAACCCGCGAGCAGGCGGTCATAACCATGATAAACGCATATGACAACTTAGATTACACAAGAAAATAGAAAACACCCTTGTTTTTTTGCGGGATTTTGATATAATCATATTAAAAAATACATAAAGTGAGGTTGTACAAATGAAGAAATTCCTTAAAGAATTCAAAGAATTTGCAATGCGCGGCAACGTTATGGACCTGGCTGTCGGCGTAATTATAGGTGCCGCTTTCCAGGCAATTATTAAATCGTTAACCGGCGATGTTATCTCTCCACTTATCGGAACCTTTGCAAAAACCGATTTTTCTAATTTAATTTTAATAATTAACGGCTCTGAAATCAAATACGGCGCATTTGTCACCGCTGTAATCAACTTTGTTATAACCGCGTTTGTCATCTTCCTGCTCATCAAGGCAATCAATAAGCTCCAGAATCTTAGAAAGCCGAAGGAAGAGGAAGTTGCTCCCGAGCCGACCACCAAAGCTTGCCCATTCTGCTGCAGTGAGATTGATATAAAGGCAACCCGCTGCCCGCACTGCACCTCAGAGCTTGGCGAATAACCCTGCAAACTCTGTATGTCCACTTTTTGATTTAATATATCAATACGGCTGTGTGGATTTGTCCTGCCATTTGCGGGACGGAAAGTGAGGAATTTGATATGGGTAACAATACGGTGGCTTTTATCTGCAAAATATTTTCGGGTATTTTACTCGCGCTTGCCCTTCTTGCGTCCTTTTCCGAAGGCTTTTATCTGTTTCTTTCCGCTATTCCCGTGTGCCTGCTCTTTGTTGCAATAGCCGAGATTATAGAGCATGTGCATTCAATAAGCGCCAATACATATGCCATTTATCAGCAGATTTCAAAACACAACGATGAGCTTAGCATATGGTATTGCCCGAAATGCGGAATCGGCAACGACGGCAACAGCCTCGAGTGCAAAAACTGCGGAAACATTAAAAAGTAACATAAGACTAAAACAAGGTTGTTAATTTGGCAACCTTGTTTTTTACATTTCTCTGCAAAAACTGTTGTTTTTTGTAGATTTTTAATTTTTTTTGTGTTATACTGTTTATATGTTCACATTTTATTAAAAATTTCAGGAGTGGAGAAACTGCATGAGACGAGACGGATACAAGCTCAAGGGCACAGACCCCATGTACACTGTTGCCGCGCATATAATGACGCGCCGCAGCGATGCCATGAATATGATAACAATTGATATCCCGATAGCTCCGATGAAGGAATATCTCAATAAAAAGCGTAAGGATGGGCATCACTTAAGCCATTTATCCTTAATTTTAGCCGCATATTTGCGCACGGTTGCGGAATTCCCGGAATTAAACCGCTTTGTTGTAAATAAGAAATTCTATGCGCGCAACGAATTTGCGGTAGGCATGGTGGTTTTGAAAGCAGGGGAATTAAGCCACGGTACAATGTCAAAGATTTACTTTGATATAAAGGACAATATTTTCGAAGTTAATGACAAGATAAATACATATATAGAAGAAAACCGCAAAGAGGATAACAACAATAAAACGGATAAGATTGTTTCTTCTCTTTTAAGTATTCCCGGTCTTCTTCGCTTCGGTGTTCCGATTCTCATGTGGCTTGACAAGCACGGACTTCTCCCGAAGTCTATAATAGATGCAAGCCCATTCCACATGAGCCTTGGAATCAGTAACCTTGCAAGTATAAAAACAAATCATATCTTCCACCATTGTTATGACTTTGGAACAACCGGCGTGTTTATCACTATCGGAAACTTCCGTGACATCCCGAAAATGGTTGACGGTGAAATAGTTTTAGAGCGCTGCATGCCTATGGGCGTGGTTATGGATGAAAGAATTTGCTCAGGCGGATATTTTGCCCTGGCCTTCCGCAAGTTTAAGAGCTATCTCGAGCATCCCGAGGTGCTCGAAGGTGAGCCTGAAAAGGTTATCTGCGACCCCAATATTTAATAAGTTGTTAATTTAGTATTTTCGATTGAATATAATTTGCAATTGTAATATAATAGCTTAAAAGAGTTTCTTTTAAGCTATTATTTTTTTAACGAGGATTAAACTGTGAAGATAGGCAATATTGAATTAAATACACCGCTGGCGCTCGCACCGATGGCAGGTGTCACCGATTTGGCATTTCGAAAAATCTGTCACGACCTTGGTGCTGAGCTTACCTGCACCGAAATGGTAAGCTCCCGCGCGCTCGTGTATCAGGACAGCAAAACCAACCGCCTGCTTGAAATAAATAAGGACGAGCATCCGTCCGCGGTTCAGATTTTCGGAAATGACCCGCAGGTTATGGCGCAGGCCGCCGAGCTTGCTCTGGAGCGCTCAGGCGCGGATATTGTGGATATAAACATGGGTTGTCCGACACCCAAGATAGTCTCAAACGGTGACGGCTGCGCGCTCATGCGAAATCCTAAGCTGGCATCTGAAATAATAAGCCATGTCGTACGCGCGGTTTCCGCTCCGGTAACCGTGAAATTCCGCATAGGCTGGGACCGGTCTTCCGTAAATGCGGTGGAATTTGCAAAAATGGCAGAAGCCTCGGGTGCCGCAGCAATCTGCGTGCATGGCAGAACACGCGTGCAGTTATATTCCGGCCGCGCGGATTGGGATGTCATCCGTGAGGTGGTAGGCGCGACTTCGCTTCCGGTTTTTGCAAACGGTGATATTTTCTGTGCCGAAGATGCGCTCAAAGCTCTGCGCTACACAGGTGCGGCAGGTGTTATGATAGGCCGCGCGGCATTCGGAAATCCGTGGGTTTTTGCCCAAACCCGCGCCGCACTAAAAGGCGAAGAAATTCCGCCGCTTCCGCCACTGCGCGAGCGGCTTGAGGTCGCGCATACGCAATTTAAATACTCTGCCGAGCAAAAAGGCGAGCACATCGCGGCACTTGAAGCTCGAAAATATTACGCGTGGTATTTAAAAGGCATTAAAAACGCAAATTACTATAAGGATAAGGTCTCTCATCTGTCAACCGCTGAGGAAATATCGCGGCTGACGGTAGAGTTGCAGGATACATTAAAGTAACAAATCCCTTTTGAAAGCAGGTGTTAATTATGGTTGAAAGACAAGTCGAGCTTGAGCTTGTGCGCTGTGCAAAAGACGGTGATGCGGCATCTTTTGAAGAGCTTGTAAAATTGCATCAAACGCGCGTGTACAACCTGGCTCTGCGTATGTCCGGAAACTCAGAGGACGCTCTTGACCTGTCACAAGAGGTTTTTTTAAGAATATATAAGGCTCTGCCTCTTTTTAAAGAGCAGAGTGCGTTTTCAACCTGGGTATACAGCATCGCGTCAAACGTGTGCATAGATTTTGTGCGCAAGCAGAGCAAATTAAAAACCGTTTCTCTTTCTTCGGATTCGGAAACGGATGCAATTGCATTGGAAATCCCTGATAATCGCTATCAGCCGGAGCTTGAGTATGAAAAAGCAGAGCTTCGCGAGGCAATTTCCGCGGGGCTTTCCTCTCTTAGTGATGAGCACCGTGAAATCCTTGTTCTGCGCGAAATCTGCGGTCTTTCTTATCAGGAGATTTGCGATGCGCTTGATTTGGAAGGTGGCACGGTGAAATCCCGCTTAAGCCGCGCTCGCAACCAGCTTTGTGTTTTTTTGCGGAACATGCCGGCTAAAAAAACGTCTAAGAAAGAGAAAGGCAGGTGAGTGGCATGAAACACTGTAATGAATATTCAGAGCTTATCAGCGCATTTATTGACAATGAAATCTCCGACGCAGAGGCAGAAACCCTCAAAGCGCATCTTGCCACTTGTCATGATTGCCGCGCATATCTTCTCTATCTTGAAAAAATTCATACCGAAGCTGCAGCCCTTGCAGAAGACGTTCCGGACGGATTCTCTTCACGTGTGATGAACTCTATTATGGCTTCCGAAAAGGCGCAGAAGAGCTTTTCTCTTTCGCGGTTTAAGTTTACCGCGATTGCCGCGGCGATAATCCTCCTTGTATTTGCCGCCGGGCGATTGGAGAGCTTTTTCCCGAGTGTTGCGGAGGACTTATCCAATGATACGGTTGAGGAAGGCTTAACTCAAGACGTTTCACCGCAAGCTAAAGACCTTGTTCCGTCAACGCTTACGCCGCTGTACACTGCACCTGCAGCCGATAACGCTATAAAAGAAAAGGCGGGTACGGATTCTGATGCATTGCGCTCCGCTTCTGATGAAAATAAAAAAGAAGCACCGGTCGCCGAGCGCACCGAAACTCCGAAACCGGAAAGCAAGCCTTTAAACAATCCGGTGGTTGAAAACGCAGGCAATGGCTCAATAGAGGTGTCCGAACAGACACAAGATGCTTCTGTTTCTGACAGCTCGGCAGGCGAGGACGCATTGCCGCCTACTCAAAACATTGAACAGAGCGAAAATAGCGCTGCATCCGCTGGCGGAGGTTCAGCAGAGCTCGAAAACGGTACGGCTTCGGACTCAGGAGTCCTACCCGAAAACAGTACAGCTCAAGAAGAGCAGCCGGATGAGATGACACAAGGCGATAGCAGTAGTGAAAATTCCACCGTGGAAGAATTCACGCCTGCAATCCCGCCGATGCCTGCGGTACCGCAGAGCGATTCTTATGCCTTCTATATATCAGTTAAGGGCGAAGGCGCACTCTCCCTCTTTTCGGGATACACCTCAAATATTTATGAGGGAAACTATTTGATAAGCGTGGATAAGGCAAACCTTGCAAGCACCCTTTCGCTTCTTGACGGCTCAGGGTTTTCATACTATAGATACGACGGAGACTCGACATTGACAAACTTCCTTCTTATTATAATTCCTTAAAACAAAGTAGGGACATTGCAAAGCTTTGCAATGTCCGTTTCTTTTATTCTATTTCTCTCATACAATATCCCTTGCCGCTGAGCGTTTTTATGTATTTCCCCGCAGTGCCGAGCTTTTTTCTGAGTGTACCTATGTGAACATCCACGGTCCTCGACTGACCTAAATAATCGGATTTCCACACACAGTTAAATAGCTGTTCTCTTGTAAACACCTGCTCGGTATTATCCATCAAAAGGTACAGGAGTGCGTATTCTTTCCGTGTCAAACAAACTTCCTTTTCATCCACCGTAACTTTCCGTGCGTTTGCCTCAAACCTCAGGTTTGCAAATGCCAGTGTCTTTTCTTCATCCTCATATCCTGCACTGAGCGCATTACTTACCGCCTGTATCAGACGAGTAACATTAAACGGTTTAAATAATACTACCTCGTCTGCAAATTCTATCCCGCTCAGGCGGTTTGATTTCATCCATGCTGCAGTTATAATTAAGATTGAAAACCCGCCGTGTACTGAACGCGCGCGAAGCTCCTCAAGAACCGTACCGGCATCTGCTCTTTCGCAGGTAACATCTGCAATTACAAGGTTTACGCGCTTTTTATCCAATTGCTCAAACATATCCTTTGCGCTGTTAAAACCCTGCGCCTCAAACCCCGCACTATTTAGTGCGGCGAGCATGACCTTTAGAATATCTCTATCCTCTTGAAAACAAAAAATCATATGCTATCTCCCATTTTTCTACGGCTTACAGTTAGCGCACGGTGAATATCCCGCATCAAATGCTTTGTCGCGGCTTGCAAACTCAACCGCGTTTTTATCACTCGGCAGCCCCTCGCACGTAACCCTGTGGAACTTTTTACTCTTTTTATTTCCTATATACACTTCTGCCGTTTCCTCAACCGTCGGGTTTCCTTCCGTCTCGCCGCTTTTTGCGGGGGTAAATGTAATACTTTCACCGTCACTGTATACTACTATGTCGCCCTGCAAATCCGTGCGGTAGAGCTTTACACCCGCATCCCTTAAACGGCTGAGCACTTCCTCATGCGGGTGGCCGTACGTATTTCCCGCTCCTGTTGAAATTACCGCATATTCGGGCATGACTTCTCTTAAAAACGCATAGGATGTAGATGAACTGCTGCCGTGATGCGCAACTTTCAACACATCAGCGGAGACATTTACCCGGTTGTTTATCAAATCCTTTTCCGCTGTCTTTTCCATATCACCGGTAAATAAAAACGAGGTTTTTCCGTAGCTTACACGAAGGACTATTGAGTTATCATTCTCCTCTTCATATTCATAGAGAGGTCCGAGAACCGTGACTTTTGCATCAGATAAATAAAATTCATATCCTGCTTCCGGCACCTTGATCGGCGCTCCGCTCTTTTCTGCATATTTTATAAAATTGTTATACACTTTTGAATCATACGTATAGCATGAGGCGAGTACTTCGCCTACAGTACATACATTTAATGCACCCGGAAGTCCGCCTACATGGTCTTCATGCGCGTGGGTGTTTACGATATAATCAAGATGCGCTATTCCTTGCTTTTTGAGATACGTGGCAATTCGGCTGCTGTCGTCTGCATTTCCGCCGTCAATTAGCATATTCTCCCCATCACATACTACAAGCGCGGCATCCGCTTGGCCAACGTCTATAAAATGAACCGTTAGACCGCTACTGTTTTCACCTATAGGTGTATATCCCTCGTACACGCACCCGCTTAAGGATACTGCCAAGCAAAGTGCGGTTAAAATAAGAACCCATTTTTTTAATATGTTTTTCATTCTCGACTCCCTCTAATTAAAACGCTGAGCACTTCCCAAAGTAAAACGGAAGTCTCAGCGTTTGTTTTTTTACTCTAATGCCTCCAAAAGAACCTGCGCGTTTTTGCGCATCGCCTCTATATATGCCTCGGGCTCTTCTTCGCCGCCTACCACCGGGTCAAGCTCATATATCTGTGCGCCTGCCGCCTGCGCGACAGTGTCAACCACGCTGTCCTTATACTGCGCTTCGGAGAAGACCGCTTTTATATCATTCTCCTCCATGACCGAGATTATCTCCTCAATCTCCTTAGGGGAGGGGGCGGTATTCTCATCCCGCACAATTGCCGCTGCAACCTCAAGCCCATACGCATCCGCAAAATACTCAAATGCCTCATGGAATGTTACAAGCTTTGCACCGGATACGGATTTGAGATTATCTTTAAGCTCTTCATCAAGCTCTTCAAGCTTTGCTATATATGTTCCGAGATTTGCTCTGAACGCTCCTGCATACTCCGGGCGCAGACTGCAAAGGGCATCGGTTATCGTTTCCGCCTGCTTGATTGTGTTTTGAGCGTCTAACCAAACATGCGGGTTTTCCTCACCGTCAGTGCTTATCTTTTCTACATTCTCACTTGCATCAATAATTTCAAGCTTGGGAATATTCGCGGATATTTTACCTATAAACGGCTCCATACCGGCTCCGTTTACTATTAAGGCATCGCTTTGCTCGGCAATTTTCATTTCCTCTACCGTAAGCGTATAATCGTGCAAGCACCCGGTTTGAGTGCCGACAAGGCTTTTTACCGCTACGCCGTCCACGTTTCCGGCTATATTGAGTGCTGTAATGTATACCGGATAAAAGGATGCGGCTATCTGGAAATCAACCTGAGTTTCTTCAGCCTTTCGTTCTTTTGAACATCCGCTTACAAGCAAAAGCATTGCAATTACAATACATGAAAGTTTTTTCATTTTTACCCCTACAGTTCAAGCTTTTTTATGTATTCTCTGAGCCATGTACCCACCTGTGGATGGTTAATACCCAACTGAATAATAGCATCAAGATACCCTTTGAGGTTTCCCGTATCATACCTGACACCCTCAAAATCCACCGCGAGCAATCTCTCACGGTTGCAGAGCGTGTTTAGCCCATCAGTAAGCTGAATTTCGCCGCCGTATCCCGGCTTCTGGTTTTCCAATATATCATATATCCCGCGGGTGAGCAGGTATCTTCCCAAAATAGCGTAATTTGACAGAATATTTTCAGGCTTCGGCTTCTCAACAAGCTTGTGCACATCCATTACCCGCTCAGTAACCGGAGTTACGCCAAGTGAGCAGTATTTACCTATATCCTCGCGTGATACCTGATTTACCGCGACCGAGCTGCACTCATACTCGCAGCTTACATCTATAAGCTGCTTAAGTACCGGCACGTCACCGCACATTACATCATCACCAAGCATTACGGCAAAAGGCTCATCACCGGTAAATACACGTGCGCACCAAACCGCATGGCCAAGGCCCTTAAGCTCCTTCTGCCGCAGGAATGTGACATTTGCCATATTAGCGATGTTATGGAGCATCTCAAGCTCATCTCCGCGGCCATCCGCTTCAAGGCGCGCTTCAAGCTCCGGCGAATAATCAAAATGGTCGCAGATAGTATCCTTTCCGCGGCTTGTGATTATAAGAATATCCTCTATTCCCGAGTTTACCGCTTCTTCGACAATATACTGAATTCCGGGTTTGTCAATAAGGGGAAGCATTTCCTTCGGGATAACTTTGGTTGCAGGCAGCATACGAGTGCCAAAGCCTGCCGCGGGGATTACAGCTTTTTTTACCTTCATTTTTCCAACTCCCAGTCACTGTTATTTTTTTGTGTTTTGCGACAGTATATCTCTTATTTTTATTCTCTTTAAAAGTTTCAGAAACGGCATTCCCAAGCCGTAGCAGGAGAGGATTTGGCTAAATCCGATGTGCAGGACATTTAATAAAAACGCGCGACCGAAAACATCCCCGGTCATCACCCATGTAAGCATTGCCCCGATTATAAAGGCGTTTGCTATAACCGCAGGAAACGGAACCAACCACTCCCTGCGTATTTTTACCGCACTGTAGGCTGCAATCGCGCTAGCAAGAGTACCAAAAAGAATATCCCAAACTGTGGTTATTCCCATCGCAGCACCTATTGAATTTGATATAAAGCATCCGAGCGTCAACCCTAACGCGGCTGACGGCAGAAAGAAGGGGAGTACACACATTGCCTCACCCAATCTGAACTGTATTATACCAAATCCAATCGCGGGTATCGCCAATGTCAGAACCGCATAAATTGCGGCAATCATTGCGCATTGCGCTAAACGAGAGGTTTTCATCATGGTTTTCCTCCAAACATGTGCCGTTTTCCAAACGGCAATTTAATTTAATATACTCTTAGTTTACCATAAATTACACATATGTCAAACAACGTTTTGTTTAATTTTATGTAAATAAAACTATACGTTTTGTACCATTGTACCCGAGCTACGGATAAAATATGAGCAAAAAATAAAAAAGCGGAGGAATTTCCTCCGCATCTTACGTGCAAAAAACATGCCGTCCTATAGTTTTAATTACAGGTCTTGACCGTATCCATTTGTTTGTCGCGGTTACCGGGTTATAATAATAAATTGCATCACCGATTGGGTTTACTCCATTTAGCGCATCCTGAGCGGCGCGGCGAGAGACATCAGCTATCGGTTCATTAAACTGTCCGTCATCAAGGGCAGAAAATGCGCCCGGCTGATATATTACGCCCGACATTGTATTCGGAAATGACGGATGTTTCATTCGGTTTAAAATGACCGCACCTACAGCGACCTGCCCTGAATACGGTTCCCCGCGCGCTTCTGCCGAAATAATACGCGAGAGCAAATACAAATCATTTGCCTGAACGTTTGAAGAGGACGCTATCCCCATTTTTCTCAGCGTATTGGGCCCGGCTACTCCGTCTGCAGTAAGTCCGTTTGCTCGCTGATACTTTCTGACTCCATCGGCGGTTTTTTCACCGTATACCCCATCTATGCTTCCGGTGTAATATCCGGCGTTTTTAATGACTCTCTGGATTTGCTTTACCGTCTCGCCGCGCGAGCCTTGCTTATACACCGCCGCAGATGCCTCAGGTGCAGATTGCGCAAGCCCTATTATAAGCACGTTTAAAAAGAATATTACCGCCAAGGAAAGAAGACGATTGTTTTTACTTTTCATGCCTTGCTCCTTTTTTGCTTTTATACCTATTTTCCCAAGTAAACACGTGTTTATTCATATACGTTTTGTTTTATACGCTCCATATATTTCGTTTTGTACTCTTTATTTTGTCCTCTTTTTGAACTTTTCTAAAAATACGTATCAAAATAAAGAAAAAAATGGTATAATAATTTAAGTGAAAAAAACGCAACCTATTTTTCATTCGAAATGAGGAAATGCATATGTATTTTAAACTCAGCGCGGCAGATACCGCCAAACAGATTGATACAAATATTGATAAGGGACTAACCTCACGTGAAGCTCAGATACGCCATTCCACCGCAGGTGGGAATACGCTTGAGCAAGGAAAGCGTGATTCTTTCCTTAAAGCATTTTTGCGCCAGATAAACGAGCCGATGATTTATATACTGCTCGCAGCGGCAGCCCTGTCTGCTATTGTACGCGAATGGCCGGATGCGCTTGTTATTCTTGCAATAATTCTTATAAACGCGATTATCGGCGTAGTGCAGGAGCGCAAAGCCGAAAAGGCGCTCGATGCTCTGCGCAAGTTAACCGTCACCCACTGTACAGTAAGACGTGACGGGGTCCTGCTTGACATTCCGGCAGATGAACTCGCGGTAGGTGATATGGTAATCCTTTCTGCCGGCTGCGTAGTCCCCGCAGACCTGCGTCTTACGGTAAGCGCAAATCTTGAGATAAACGAATCCGCACTCACTGGTGAATCTGTTCCGGTTGAAAAGGATTCCTCATTTATTGCATCTTCTGATATTCCTCTGGGTGACCGTGTAAATATGGCTTATCAGGGAACCGTTGTAACCTCAGGCCGCGGCGAGGGAATAGTCGTCGCCACCGGTATGTCAACCGAAGTCGGTCAAATCGCAGAAATGCTAAATGAGCAGGACTCGGGCAAAACCCCGCTTCAGGAAAAGCTTGCGCATTTAGGTAAGGTACTGGGTGTCGCGGCAATCTGTGCGTGCGCAGGTATCCTTGTAATAGGAATTGTTCAGCAGCGCAACTTCTGGGACCTTTTGTTAACCGCAATTTCCCTTGCCGTAGCAATCATCCCCGAAGGTCTTACCGCGGTTGTAACCATTGTGCTGGCACTTGGTGTAACGCGTATGGCACGTCGCAGTGCAATTGTACGTCACCTTCCCGCAGTTGAGACGCTCGGCTCTGTAAACGTAATTTGTTCAGATAAAACCGGAACTCTTACGCAAAACCGCATGACTGTAACCCGCGCATATTGCAATCACACGTCATATTCCGACGAAGATTTTTCTGCTTCAACCTGTCTTCCGCTTGTTCACGGATTGGTGCTGTGTAATGACGCTTCGATAGAGGGTGACCGCACAGGCGACCCGACCGAACTTGCGCTTTTGGACTTCGGTATGAAGTACGGAATTTCCGCAAAAGACTTAAACGCCGAGTTTCCGCGTCTTTCAGAAATAGCGTTTGACTCGACAAGAAAACGTATGACCACCCTGCATCAGACAGAAAATGCCACTATTTCTTACACCAAGGGCGCAGAGGACATTGTTCTGCCACGTTGTACCCATATATGGGATAGGGGCTCTGTCCGCAAAATAACCGATGATGACATTAGAAAAATCGACGCTGAAACCCTTAAAATGTCTCAGGATGCGCTGCGTGTCTTTGCTCTGGCAATGCGCTCAGGTGATGTGGTTGCAAACGATGAAGGCATGCTCTTTATCGGCCTTGTCGGAATGATTGACCCGCCGCGTGAGGAAGCGATTCGCTCTATTGAGATATGCAAAAATGCAGGCATCCGCGTTATGATGATTACCGGCGACCATAAAATAACCGCCACCGCGATAGGCAAGCAGACCGGTATAATTGCATCTGAGGACCAGGTCATGTCAGGCGCTGAGCTTGACGAATTATCCGACGATGAGCTCAACCGCCGAATTCACGCACTGCGTATTTTAGCGCGTGTTGACCCGCGCCATAAGGTTCGCATAGTAAACGCACTCCGCGCGCAGGGGAATATAGTCTGCATGACGGGTGACGGCGTAAACGATGCTCCGTCCCTGAAAGCCGCAGATATAGGCGTTGCAATGGGTATAACCGGAACAGATGCGGCAAAGGACGCATCGGATTTAATACTCACGGATGACAATTTCTCCACCATAGCTCATGCAGTCGAAGAGGGCAGAAATATCTTTGCAAATATCCATAAAGCCATTCATTTTCTTCTCTCTTCAAATATTGGCGAGCTTTTCTCAGTGCTCATAGCGGTTATCCTGGCATGGGAGTCCCCGCTTCTGCCGCTGCATATACTGTGGATTAATCTTATAACAGACTCACTGCCCGCGCTCGCGCTGGGTGTCGATAACGGTGACCCGGACATCATGAACCAACCCCCGCGCCGCCGCACAAAGAGCCTGTTTGCACCCAAGGATTGGCTCAGCATAGCAGGCTACGGTATTGTAATTGCAACGGTTATGTTAATTGCATTCCGTGTTTCCTATGTAACCTCGGACGGCAACTTAGAGCTTGCACGCACCTTTGCCTTAATCACCCTTGCCGCAAGCCAGTTGGTCCATTCTATTTCGGTCCGTATCGGAAATCACTCTTTCTTCCGTTCTAAGCATTTTAATAATAGGTTCTTCTTAGTGGCACTTGCCGTGGGTATCGCTCTGCAGCTTATAATTCTCTATATCCCGCCGCTTGCAGCACTCTTTAATACAGTGCCTCTCTCACTGGTTGACTGGTTATTTATTATAGCACTTTCAATCGTTCCGCTTATCGTGCACGAGCTTGAAAGCCTTATAAAAGGCTTTATGGCATCACATAAACGAAGGAAAAGCGCAAAAAAATAATCTCCTTTACGAAACGGAGTCCCTTAAAAATGGCTAAAGAAATAGAATTAAAATATTCTATCCCTAATATTGATACGGTCGCTGAAATCCTTGCTTCACCGCTCATTGTCTCAGAGCTTGCCGCACCGATGCGCGAGATAAAGATGAGCTCTGTCTATTACGATACGGCTGACGGCAGTCTTATTAATTCAAAAATTTCCCTCCGCCGCAGGCAGGAAAACGATGAGGTGGTTTACACCGTAAAAACCCCGCAGTTTTCTGACGGTGCACTCAGCTTGCGCGGCGAATGGCAGGTGAGTGCCGATACTATCGAGGCTGCACTATTAAAGCTTCAAAGCTCCGGCGCGCCGGATAAGTTGTTTAAACTCCTTGAAAATACTACACTTATCCCATGCGCTGAGGTTGCGTTTTTGAGGAAAACCGCGCCACTTAAATTAGGCGCAGACCTTTGCGTAGATGTGGGAGCATTTGGAGCTATCCCTTTTGCCGAGCTTGAGTTGGAGCTTCATCCCGGCAGCTCAATGGACGATTTAACAAGCTTCGGTGCACGCTGCGCCCAGGAATTTTCATTAAACCCCGAGCCTCTTTCAAAATTTTCCCGCGCTCGCGCGGTATTTTCTTCTGATTATTAATAAAAAGGAACTGTATCTTATGGAATTTCACTCCGGAAACTACGATGTAGCTGTTATAGGCGCAGGGCACGCGGGCATAGAAGCTGCGCTTGCCGCTGCGCGCTTAGGCGCAAAAGTAATTCTTTTTACGATTAATATAGACGCTGTCGGCAATATGCCGTGTAACCCATCTATCGGCGGCACTGCAAAAGGGCATTTGGTGCGCGAAATTGATGCATTGGGCGGTGAAATGTCCCATGCGGCGGATGAAACCTGCATCCAATTCCGCATGCTCAACCGCGGCAAAGGCCCGGCAGTCCACTCCCTGCGTGCGCAGGCAGACCGCCGCGCATATCAGGCACGGATGAAGCATACCCTTGAATGCCAGCCGAATTTGGATTTACGTCAGGCAGAGGTCGTCGAAATCGGTGCCGAAAACGGTCACGTGGCATGGGTAAAGATACAAACCGGAGGAATTTATAGCGTCAAGTGCGCTATTATCTGCTCAGGCACATATCTTTGCGGCAGAACGATTATAGGCGATGTCTTTGAGTCCGGCGGACCGGACGGAATGTTTGCCGCAAACCGGCTTACCGACTCACTTAAAGAACTTGGTCTTCCTCTTATGCGCTTTAAAACCGGAACACCCGCGCGCATCAATGGTCGCTCGGTGGACTTTTCTAAAATGGAGCCGCAACCGGGCGATGAAAATCCGCAGTCCTTTTCATTTGATACAACCGCACCATTGAATAATTCAGGTGTGTGCTATCTTACATACACCAATGAGGAAACGCACAGGGTAATACGCGAGAATCTTCACCGCTCGCCGCTGTTTTCAGGCGAGATTGAGGGCATCGGTCCGCGATATTGCCCGTCCATAGAGGATAAAATTGTGCGTTTTCCGGATAAAAAGCGCCATCAGATATTTATTGAACCGATGGGGCTTAACACGGAGGAAATGTATGTTCAGGGCATGTCCTCTTCCCTCCCGGAGGATGTCCAGATTGCAATGCTTCACACGGTTGCAGGTCTTGAAAATGCAGAGATTATGCGTCCGGCTTATGCGATAGAATATGACTGCATAGACCCGCTTGCGCTTCATCCGACGTTGGAAACAAAGAAGATACGCGGCTTGTTCGGGGCAGGGCAGTTTAACGGAACCTCGGGTTACGAGGAAGCTGCCGCGCAGGGTTTAATTGCCGGAATAAATGCGGCTATGCAGATTTTTGATAAACCTGCGCTTATTTTAGACCGCGCATCCTCCTATATCGGCACTTTGATTGACGATTTGGTTACCAAAGGCACAAATGAGCCTTACCGCATGATGACCTCGCGCTCAGAATACCGCTTGCTTCTGCGTCAGGACAATGCAGATGCACGCCTTAGTAAAATCGGCCATGAAATCGGGCTTATAAGTGATGCGCGCTACAATAAAATGCTCGAAAAATACAAAATGGTTGAAAACGAGATTGCGCGCCTTGAAAAATGCATTCTTCCGCCGTCTCCGGCACTCAATACCGCCCTTACAGAAAGCGGAACTTCGCCGCTTGTCACCGGTGCAAGCCTTGCGGACTTAATTCGTCGCCCGCAGGTTACATATAAAATGCTTGCGGAGTTTGATAACTCTCGAACCCCTCTTCCCGAAGCGGTTTGCGAGCAGGTTGAAATCTCTCTAAAATACGAGGGATATATAAACCGCCAACTCTCGCAGGTCGAGCAATTCAGGAAACTCGAAGCAAAAGAGCTCCCCCACGATATTGATTACAGCAAAATAGATAGTCTGCGCCTTGAAGCGCGGCAGAAGCTTGATAAAATACGCCCTGCATCCGTCGGGCAGGCATCCCGCATCTCAGGCGTAAGCCCTGCAGATATCAACGCGCTTTTACTTTACTTAGGAATGGTGTGATACACTTTTGACTCATTTGTTTGATTTGGCCGAAGAAACACTCGGCATATCCTTTTCACCCCAGTCGCGGGAGCGGTTTAATAAATACTGCGAGGTCCTGCTGGAGACCAACAAGGTTATGAACCTGACCGCAATTACCGAGCCCGAGCAGGTATATTTAAAGCATTTTATAGACTCTGTCGCGGTTCTTACCGCAGATGACCTAAAAAACAAGAAAATAATAGATGTCGGCTGTGGCGCAGGATTTCCCGGACTTCCGATAAAAATCAGTGAACCGTCGGTCTCTCTTACTTTGCTTGACAGCTTGGGAAAGCGTATTTCCTTTTTGTCCTCTCTTATTGATGAGTTAGGGCTTAAGGATGTCAGATGCATGCACGCACGCGCAGAAGAAGAGGCATTAAAGCCCGAAATGCGCGAGCAGTTTGATTTTGCGGTTTCCCGCGCAGTCGCTTCTCTGCCAATGCTTTGCGAGCTTTGCCTGCCCTTTGTAAAAGTCGGTGGCTCGTTTATTGCAATGAAAGCTCAGGGCTATGAAGAAGAGCTCGAGCAAGCTAAATCAGCTATAGAGATACTCGGCGCGCAGGTTAGTAAAATCAAAAAATATTTGCTTCCCGGCAGTGATATAAACCATGTTCTTATAATTATAAAAAAGGTCTCTGCAACTCCTGCAAATTATCCGCGGCGTTTTGCCAAAATTCAAAAAAAGCCGTTATAACAATTTATTACAACCGCGCGAAATAAGAAATTTCCCGCGGTTGTTTTTGTTTTTTCGCATAGTTTTTAAATTTTTTGACGGTATTTTTAAGCGTTTTTGAGTTTTTTAGTGTCTTTTGCAAAACAAATGTCGAAACTTTCCTCTTTTTCTTTTTCCCATAATATGGTAAAATTACTCTCAGAAAGGGAGGTTTTGTATGCTTACAAAGATAAAAAACCGTCTGCGCAGCGATACCGGACAAGTTGTTTATATCCCAATTGCATCTATATACCCAAATCCTGCACAACCTCGGAAAATCTTCAACAAATCTGATTTACTGGATTTGTCAGACAGTATACGGGAACACGGTCTTATACAACCAATTACCGTCAGACACAGCGAAAACAAAGGTCACTATGAATTAATAGCCGGTGAGAGAAGGCTTCGCGCCTCTGCGTTAGCCGGACTTACTGATATTCCGTGCATAATTTCTGATGCTGATGAGTGCCAAAGTTCATTAATTGCTTTGGTGGAAAATTTGCAGCGCTGTGATTTGGATTTTTTTGAAGAAGCGGCAGGAATATTTAATTTAATTAAAACCTACGGCTTTTCTCAGGAAGAAGCTGCAAAAAAACTTGGAAAATCACAATCTTCAATCTCAAACAAACTTCGTCTTTTAAAGTTAGACCCCGAAGTAATTCATAGGGTTACCTTAAACGCACTCAGCGAAAGGCATGCACGAGCGCTTTTGCGGTTAAATACGCGTGAAGAACAGCTTGATACCCTGGATAAAATCATTAAACGCCACATGACGGTAAGTGAAACCGACCAATACATAGACCGAATACTTTTAAAACAAGCACTTGAGCCCGAAAAAAAGCCAAAGGTGCAAGCGTTTGTATTCAAAGATTTGCGTTTGTTTTTAAATACTATAAACCACGCGGTTGATACAATGCGAAGTTCGGGCATAGATGCTGAAATAGACAGAACCGAAAATGACGCAGAAATACGCATGACAATTTCTATACCCAAGAATGTTCCACGTGAAACATGAAAAACAAAATGTTTCACGTGGAACATTTTTTATCCTTTTCAAATCAAATATACTATGGTATAATTACGTCAGGAAAAACCAAACAACAATACAAGTGAATTACAGAAGGAATTGATGGTGTAATGGCTAAAATAATTGCCATAGCAAATCAAAAGGGCGGTGTAGGCAAGACCACAACTTGCGTAAACCTTTCAGCATCCCTTTTTGCAAAAGGCAAACGAGTTTTATTATGTGATATGGACCCGCAGGGACATGCAAGCATAGGCTATGGAATAAATAAGCGTGACGGTAAGGCAACCGTTTACGACGTTCTTGTAAACAAGGCCTCTGTAAAAGAAGTTGTCCGCAAAACAAAGCACGGAGACCTTTTGGCTGCAAACACAAATTTAGCTGGTGCCGAGGTTGAGATGCTTGGCATGGAAAACCGCCACCGTTTATTAGGCGATGCGCTGAACAAGGTGCGCAGTGACTATGATTTTATAATAATTGACTGTCCGCCGTCTTTGGGACAATTGACAATTAACGCACTATGCGCAGCAGATTCGGTTTTAGTTCCGGTAGACTGCGGTTTTTACGCGCTCGAAGGTTTGAGCGCGCTCACATCCACAATGTCTACAATAAAAAAATCTATGAACCCTGACATAGTGATAGAAGGCGTTCTTCTTACGATGTTTGATTCAAGAAC
>JAZRUF010000090.1:0-18434 GCA_045652405.1 Eubacteriales bacterium
CGTCTGCGGTGCGGTATCTCGTATTTTATTTGCTACAAGCGCGAGCGCAAGCGGCGATAATTTTCCGCCGAGCTCGTCACTGAGAGTTCCGTCATACCCTGCGATAAGCAACACGCGGTATCCCTTATCCGAGTATTCCTCAACGGTTTCGCGCAGGTTTTCATACTCATTTTTGAGCACAAACTCGGGTGCGCCCACCACATATGCGCCCTTCTCGCCAAAGTCCGCCGCGCTCCACTTATTCGCTGAATTAAACGGTACGGTTTTACGTGCACGCCACAGTATATCTTCAGAAAAATACTCGCGCATGGCATTTGCGGTCGCATTGTCGTCAGGAAGGCTTTTATAAAACGCGCTCATCGCCTGATAAAGCTCCGATTCGTCGCAAATCTCCTCATCGAGCAAAATAACCTCCTGCACCTGCATGGTGTTCTCGGTTATCGTACCTGTTTTATCCACGCACAAAACGTCCACCCTCGCGAGTGTTTCAATGCAGTTTAGCTCATGGACAAGTGTTTTATACCTTGCAAGGCGCACTACACTTACCGCAAGCGCTATGCTTGCAAGTAAATACAATCCCTCGGGTATCATGCCGACAAGCGCGGCAACCGTGGATACCACCGCCTGCTTTACCGTAAGACCGAGCTCGGCGGTTTGCTGATAGTAGAGCATAATTCCGACCGGGACAATAACTATGCCTATAACCTGAATTAAGCGATTGAGTGATGCCATCATCTCTGAGCGTTTCTTGCGCTTATCCTTCTTCGCCTCAACCGTCAGGCGTGAAGCGTACGAATCCGCGCCGACAGCATCAAGCCGCGCATAGCATTTGCCTGAGATTATGAAGCTGCCGGAGAGCAGCTCCTCCCCCTCGCCTTTTAATACGGCCTTAGCCTCGCCGGTGATGAGTGATTCATTGACCTGCACTTCGCCTTCTAATATAACTGCGTCCGCGCAGATTTGATTACCTGATGAGAATATAACAACATCGTCAATTACAAGTCGCGATGTATCCACCGTATACTCGCGCCCCTCACGCACAGCTATAGCCTTAGGCGAGGAAAGAAGCGTTAATTTATCAATCGTTCTCTTCGCGCGGATTTCCTGAATAATTCCGATGAAAATATTCGCAATTACTATCGGCATAAACATTAAATCGCGAAATGACCCGACGAGTATTATAAAAAACGCAAGGATGAAGAATACGAAGTTAAAAAACGTAAATACATTGCCTCTTACAATCTGCCCGACGGTCTTTGACGGCGGGTTCACCGGCTCGTTTGCATAGCCTGCACTCAGGCGCAGGTTTATCTGCTCAGCGGTGAGACCCTCATCCGGTGACGGACAAAGGCGTTCTATTTTAATCCTCTCCTGCGTATCCTCATGTATGTTTTTATTTCTGTTCATTTTACATTTCCGACCTTCCATAGGTGTCATATTTATAATAGCAGATTAATGCAAAAAAAGATACTCTATTTATCTTAACATACTGTAAAGTTTTTCATACATGTTTTGCCGGTATATTGTTGTTTACCTGCACACAAAAAGGCTTCCCCTTTGCGGAGAAGCCTTTAATATTACAATACGTTTCCGGATTTCGGATTTACTATATCGCGCCAGTCAATGTCTCCCCTGTCCAGACCGCGGACAAGGACTTCGGCGGTTGCGACATTAGTTGCGACCGGGACATTATGCATATCGCACAGTCTTAACAGTGCCTGAACATCCGGCTCATGCGGCATCGCGGTCAGCGGGTCACGGAAGAAAAGAACCAGGTCAATCTCATTATACGCGATACGTGCGCCTATCTGCTGGTCACCACCCTGGGGGCCGGACAGGAAACGTTTTACGTTCAAGCCGGTAGCTTCGCTTACCAGCTTACTCGTTGTACCCGTACCGCAGATATTGTGCTTGGACAAAATTCCGCAGTATGCGATGCAAAACTGAACCATCAATTCTTTTTTCTTATCGTGAGCAATTATTGCAATATTCATATATCCTTATCCCTTTCTGTAATTTCCCCAAGGTCTATCCCATGCGTTTTTTAAGCTTTAAAAGTGGTATCTGCTCTCCGAGCATTCGGCGCGATATGTTTCTGTATGCACGCGCCGCGGGAGTGTTCATATACTTAAACACCAGCGTTCCGCAGTTTGCACTCGCGATAACGCGCGCATCTTCGGGAACTATGCCGAGCAGACGGATTCCGGTTTTATCAATCGCCTCGTCGATATTCGCCGCCTGAAGGTTTTTAATAAGCTTCGGGCGCACGCGGTTAATAATCAGACGAATATCCTCTATCCCGCTCCCCTTAAGCGCTGAGCGCGTGAGCTGAGCGTCGCGCATGCTTGCAACATCAGGCGTACACACTACAATCGCGCGGTCTGCAACCTCAACGGCAAGCTCAAAACCGAAGCCGAGGCCTGCAGGACAGTCGATAATGCAAAAGTCAAACATTTTTTTGAGCTCGTCAACCAGGCTTTTCATTTCCGCAATGCTTATATCCTCGGATTTTATTCCGAGCGGTGCAGCAAGAAGATAGAGGTTCGGGATTTCCGGATGCTGCGTGAGCGCTTTCTCAAGCGTGGCACGGCCGGAGATGACATCGGTAAAATCAAACACTGCACGGTCAGCAAGACCGAGCACAAGGTCAAGATTTCTAAGGCCTATATCCGCATCGAGCGCTACAACGCGCTTATCGAGCGCGGCAAGGCAGCACGCTATACCCGAGCTTACGGAGGTTTTACCTGTTCCGCCCTTTCCCGAGGCAACGCAAATCGCCGTTGACATATTACCGAATCACTCCCTTGCTTGCCGAAATTCCCTAAAATAAAAGGCTAATAAAAATATTATACTCAAATAGCATGTCATAATCAAGAAAAAAACCAAATTTTGTTAGTTCTTCCCTGAGGGTTTATCAATTTTAACGAAGGATTTGGTTTTCACCCTGCACTTTTTCGGTGGCAAAGGCGTTATTGAAGTATACGTCATATATATCACGCGCGACTGACGCGATACGGCTACCCTGACCGCCGTTTTCGACAACTACCGCGACTGCGATTTCCGGATTGTCATACGGTGCAAATGAGACAAACACCGCGTGTGAGCCGCCGGTTGCCTGAGCTGAGCCGGTTTTAGTGCCTACCTTAACCGGATAATTCTTAAATGTAGCCGCGGCGGTGCCGTCATCGGCATGTGCACCCATACGCATGCCCTCTAAAATAGCTTTGCGGAACTTTTCGTCCATATCAGCCGTTCCAAGTACCTCGGGCTGGGTTTCATAAACGGTTTGGTTTGTGGATGCATCCTTTATGCTCTTTAGCAGATGCGGCTTATATCTTACACCGCTGCACAGCTCGGCGATATAATTTGCAAGCTGGATGGGTGTTACAAGCGTGTCAGACTGACCGATTGCCGCGGCAAGGGTATCGCCGTCATACCAACGCCGGTTTTTCTCGCGGCGCAATGCACGGCTTGCCACCTGCCCCGAGCGCTCGCCCGGGAGCTCAATTCCGGTTGCCTGACCGAGTCCGAAGCGGCGCGCGGTCTCCTCAATTTTATCAATGCCGGTAAGTCTGCCGGTCTCATAAAAGTAATAGTTGCACGAGACCATTATCGCCTCACTCACATTTACCGGACCGTGGGTGCGGCGGTAGGTTTTGTATATATCGCACATCGGGCTGTAGCTTGGTGCGTAGTAGGTATAAATTCCCTCGTCCACAATCTTCGTAGAGGGGTTTACAACGCCCGCCTCAAGTGCGGCAAGCGAGGTTATCATTTTAAACGTCGAGCCGGGTGCAAATGTTCCGGCTATAGCGCGGTTTAAGTACGGAGTCAGCTTATCCTTTGAAAGCGTTGCGTACTCTTTACCGTAGTTTTCAAGCGAGAAGGTCGGGTAAGATGCGGAGGCGAGCACATCGCCGTTTCTTACGTCTATTACTACCGCGGCCGCGCCTTTTGCATTGTCACCACCCCAACGGCGGTTTGTTTTACCCTCGGCACGGAGCTTCGGGACTATCCGCGCAAGCGACTGCTCGGCGGCTTCCTGCAGGCGCACGTCGAGCGTTAGCACGCAGTTGTTTCCCAAAATCGGGTCCACCTTACCCAGCACATTTGTTACTTTACCGGTGAAGGTGGTTTCTATGGACTTAAGACCGTCAGTACCGCGCAGGTATTCCTCAAGCACCTTTTCCATGCCGTCCTTCCCCACGGTATCGTCCATTTTATAGCCTTTTTTCTTAAGCTCTTTCCATTCGTCTGCGTATATCTGACCCACGCGACCGAGGATATGCGCGGCGTACTGCGTCTGATACTCGCGTATAGGCTCAACGTCTATCATAACGCCGGGGAATGAGCGTATCTGCTCTTTAATTTTCGTGACGAGTGAAATATCCACATCGCGCGCAAAGGTGTATGGGGTCTGGCTTGAGAAGTTTCGCGCTTCCATCTCGTAGAGCACACCGGCTATCTGACGTTGCTGGACCGGGGTGTACTTTGCAAGGTCAACCTCATAATCCTCGCATATCAGGCGTATTAAATCCTGCGCGGCGGTATCCGCGCTCCACTTGTTTTTCTCAAGATATTTTACTATTGTTTTTTCGTCGCTCTCACCCGCACCGGGGGTATAGGTATAGCTAAACGGCTGTGATTTGGTAATTGGCAGCGTGTCAAGATACTCCTGCCCGGTCTCACCGCACAGGCTTATAAGGTCACAGATTAGCTGCGGCTTATCCGCTTCGCGCCATCCTACACCTTCAATTTTGACGGTAAAGCTGGTGCGGTTTGTCACGAGCGGTCTTCCGTACCTGTCGAGTATTTCACCGCGCGGTGCTTTTACCGTATATGTTCGGCTGAGTCTGCGCTCGGATTTTTCAAGATAGCTTTCACCGTTTACAATCTGAAGATTGAAAAGACGGAATATGCATATGACTATGCACACCGCCACCGCGACAAAAAGCCAGACCGTGCGCTTTGAAAATGTTATTTTATCCATTCAAATCACCGCATTCTCTTGTGGGGTATATGTTTAATCACTCATCGTCAAAGGCAAACCTTTTATACACAAGGCAGATAATAAAGTACATAACGGGTGTAAAAAGTATCGTTGCAAGAAGCTCACCTGGCAGGATTTTCAGAACAAGAAGTGGGTTTCCCTTACCCATTATGAGCATATGGAAAACATAGTACAGTGCATCGCACACGAGCACGGCGGCAAACCAGAAAAGTAAGCTCACCGGATATGTTTTATGGTAGGTAAACTCGTTTATTATACTCACCACTATCCCGCAGACCACATATGCTACCGTATAAAACCCCTCTACAGGTGCGCACATCGCGTCCATAAAAAGACCTGCGGCAAGACCTGCGGATGCACCGCCGTTTACGCCCTCAAGCATGGCTATAACGCTTACTGCAAATATAAGAAGCTGGGGCTTGCCGCCCAGTATATTTATTTTAGAGAGGAGCGTGCTCTCAAAAATTGCGGTTACTAACAAAACGGTTATATAAAAAATCCATTTATAACGTTTTAGTTTTTTCTCGTCCTCCACCGTGCGGCCACCCCCTTTTTATCGTATTGGTTTTTCTACTCGGTTATAGTAAATGATTTTATCACAAGAACTTGGTTTACCTTGCTTAAATCAACCGCGGGACGGATTATCGCATACTTTGATATGCCGTGAGTTTCGTTTTTTACTTCCTCGACGGTTCCAAGTATAATCCCTTTCGGGAACAGACCGCCCATGCCTGAGATTTCGACCGTATCGCCTTTTATTATTTTGCTGTCCCGCTCGAGGTATGAAATCTTTAAAAGGCCTTGCTTCATAAGGTCAAAATCGCCTTCGGCGCTTGCCACCTCACGCGTGCGTGAGACAATGGCAGACGCTTCCATGGTAGTATCCGTAATCGCGGTGACGGTTGCCCACGTGGTCCCGACCTCGCTTACAAAGCCGACCATTCCCGCTTTTGTTATTACGCAATTATCAAGCGCAACGCCTGAGAGGGTACCCTTGTCGATAGTAAACGTCGTCGTCCAATTCTCGGTGCTCTTTCCGATTATCTCAGCCGACTCAAAGACAAAGTCACGTCCGCGCTCCTTCATTCCGAGCGCCGCGCGAAACTGGATATTCTCCTGCTCGGCTTTCTGCACATCACGCAGTTTTTGCTGGGTATCATATAGTTCTTGCTTGAGCTCCTCGTTCTCCCTGACAACTTCATCATACTCAAACCAGTGGTCATGCACGGATTTAAAGCCTCCGGACACACCGCTTATAACCTTCTCAATCGGCGTAGTGAGTATATTAATAAAGTTAGACACCGGCGAAACGCGCCCGCCGCCAAGCGTTGCAAAGATTGACATCACAAGGCAGAGAAATATCGCCGTGAGCAGTATTATAAGCCAGCGCCTTGAAAAAAAGTCTCTCACTTAAATCACCACTTAAATAATTCTTACGCCGCATTCCTGCAGCATTTTCCCGAGCTTAAATAGCGGAAGACCTACGACGTTTGCATAATCACCGTGTATCTCACGCACGAAAATCGAGGCTATACCCTGAATTCCGTAGCTTCCCGCTTTATCCATAGGCTCGCGCGTTTTTATATAGCGCGATATTTTATCATCGTCTAAACCGTCAAAGACTACTTCTGTCTTTTCGTAGTCTACTATTGCCTGACCGTTTGAAATAACCGCGACACCGGTATAGACATAATGGCTGCGACCTGAGAGCATCCTGAGCATTTTTGCCGCATCCTCTTCGTCTGCAGGCTTTCCCAAAATCTTTCCGTCACACACTACTACGGTGTCTGAGCCGATTACAACGGCATCCAAAACTCCCGCCGCCTGCGCCTTGCGCAGAGCAAGCTGCATAACGTACTCCTCAGGTGGCAGGGACTCATCTATATTCTCATCCGCTTCGGTTACAAGCACCTCAAACTCCGGAACTATCCGCGAAAGAAGCTCGCGCCGCCGCGGTGACTGAGACGCTAAAATTATCCTTTCCATATCTCTTACCCCCGCCCGGTTGAGCCGAAGCCGCCGCTTCCGCGCACGGTTTCGTTAAGCTCATCACATACCCGGAGCTTTGCGATGCACACAGGCATAATGAGCATCTGCGCTATGCGCTCACCCGGTTTTATTGTATACGCATCCGCGGATAAATTTATAAGGCTCACGCGGATTTCGCCGCGGTAGTCACTGTCAACTACTCCTACGCCGTTTGCAAGCGCGACTCCGTGCTTTGTTGAGAGCCCGCTGCGCGCGCATATCATAGCGACATATTCACTCCCCGGAAGCTCTATGGCGATACCTGTATCTACCGCAACGCGCTCACCCGGAGCGATGACAACAGGCTCGGTCATGCACGCGCGCAAATCCATTCCCGCGCTGCCTTCGGTCGCGTATGACGGAAGCTCAATCGACTTTCCGATAAGCGGCGAGACGGCTTTGATTTTTAAAACCATATCCATATATGCTCTCCCAAATTATTCTACTCCGCGGCGGTATAGACCGCGCGTGTAAACTGACGGTGCCCAGCTTTCGTCCACACCCATGTACCGCTCGAGAACCTTGACGCACTCGCGCGGATTCTCGGTTGTAAACATAAGTCTTGTTCCCCAAACACCTAAACGCTCATACTCGCTTTTCTTATCCGCCAAGAAAATTTTCTGTGAGTTTAGTATAACATTGCGGTGCGGATACTCGCGCATAACCGGAAATGCCGCGCCTGTGCGGTCATTTAAGTAATTTACGTTTTTGCACACGCAATGCCCGCTCTGGCTTTTGACCACGCAGTTTTCGCATACCATGAGCGGAAGCCTGCCGTAGACTATAATCTCGGTATCGATGCCCTTTGTCATATCGCGTATCTGCGAAAACGTAAGCTCGGGCGAAAGAGTAGCGCTCGCAGCGCCCGCTTGCTTGAGCTCGCGGAGCGTATATGAGTTAAATACGTTAAACCCAAAGTCGCAGTGTACGGTAAAGCCTGCCCTTTGAAGCATCTTAAACTGGGCGACATTTCCCGCCATCGCGTGGGTTACACCGCAGTTCTTTACTTTACCCAACATAGCCTCGACTGCGCTCTCTTCACTGTCCCATACTATCCTGGGCATAGTAACCGCGAGGGTTACTTCTTTCGCATACTCGGCGGTTTTATCCGCCATATGCGCGGCCTCATGGAGAGGCACGCACACAAGCGCGGGCTTGTAGCTTAAAAACTCATCACTCAGCTGGCTCATCTGCATGACCGAGACGGTTATTTTAGGTTTCTCTTTTTCATTTACAAGTTTAAATCCGGTCATGAACTGGCCTTCTTTTCGCTCGGGGGCTTTTGACCTTTGTTCGGAGAGTTTCTCAAGGCACTCACGTCGCAGTGCATTTATTGTACCCAGGCTTGCCGCCGCGCCTTCGCCCACATGCACCTGCACACTTGCAGCGCAAAACGGTGTTCCGCCGGTCTTATTAAGCTGCTCTCCAACCGCAACATCGCTTATTGCACGCGTATGCGCAAGCTCGGCTATCGGACCTTTGGCGATATGGCGGTTGCCATCCTCATCCTCGCAGGCAAGCGTTATCGGCTCACCGGTTTTTATTACGCAGTAGAAATTTACGTCTACAAGACCATTTTCGCCCTTATAGCTCTCACGCGCTTGCTTATAGAGCTTATTTAAGCTAGCATTATCGCGGTCTTTGCCGCGCACGCCGAACATTGAAGGACCGGTTTTACCCTTGTAATACCCCTGCGTAAAGCCCTGGCGCGAGAACACCTGCTCCAAAAGCATGAGCTCGTCACGCGTTGGCTGACGTTTTTCGTCAATGAGCTTTGAGTATATACTTGTGACTATCGCGACGTACTCGGGTCTTTTCATCCGCCCTTCTATCTTGACGCACGAGACACCCATATCTTCAAGCTCACACAGCTCCTTTGCCAGGCAAAGGTCTTTGAGGCTTAACGGGTACAAGTGGGGATTATTTTCGTTAAACCCATAAGGCAGGCGGCACGGTTGGGCGCACAGACCGCGGTTTCCGCTTCTTGAGCCTATCACTCCGCTTAAATAGCACTGCCCTGAATAGCACATGCACAGTGCGCCGTGCGCGAATACCTCTATCTCAACAGGTGAGTTTTTGCAGATATACTCTATCGCCTCGCGGCTTAACTCGCGCGAGAGAACTACGCGCGTAAAGCCGTGCTCTGCGGCGTATTCGACACCTGCAAGGCTGTGGAGCGTAGTCTGCGTAGATGCGTGAATTGGAAGCTCGGGCGCTACCTGACGGATAAGCCGCGCAAGTCCCCAATCAGCAACAATAACCGCATCTGCTCCGATGCGGTTTATTCTTTTTACAATATCCTCTGCCCGAGAAAGCTCACGGTCGTTGAGCAGGGTATTGAGCGTTATATTCGTTTTTACTCCGCGCAGACGGCAATACTCCACCGCCCGGCGCATTTCCTCGTCGGACAAGTTCTTAGCTCCGCGGCGCGCATTAAAGTCGCCAAAGCCCATATACACCGCCCCCGCGCCGTTCTGGACCGCGGCGACCATAGCTTCATATGAGCCTGCAGGAGCTAAAAGCTCAATTTTTCCCATTATTTTCTCCCTTACTGACCGCGTCTTAAAAGCTCGCGCTTAAGCTCGGAAATCTCAGCCTTCATTCTGCCCGAGTCCTCCAAGTAGTCCTTAAGCTGGGTGCGCAGATTATCCGCGGTTTCAAGCGCCTTGTAATACTCATCGGTGATGTTTACACCGGCTAAAACCGCAGCTTCGATAATAGAAACATTTGCCGCGCTGAGTATTTCGTTAATTTTTGCATCCACATGAGCAGCTACCTTTCGGGTATACTCCTCATCCTCTGCACCGATAAGGCGGTACTCGCCGCCCGCTATTGATACTGTTACTCGCTTTTTCATATCTTAATAACCCCCATTAAATTTATTTTTATAATTTGATATAATTATAACACATTTTATTTGACAGTGGAACACAAAAAAAGAAAATTTAATTGAAAATTCATACTGATTACCCTTTATTTTTTTACAAATCCGCGTTAAAATATCATAAGAAGCTTTCAGAGAGGTGTATGCATTGCTCTATGGGGAAATAATAAAGGATATATACGAGTTGCTTTATAAGCATTACGGCAGTCAGCAGGCGATGTTCTCTCATCCGCCGTTTCGCATGATGCTGACGGCATTTTTAAAGGATGGCGCATCGTGGGACTCGCTTGTAAAAACGCTTGGCAGGCTCAATGAATACCGGTCACCGGACGAGCTTTGCTCAATACCTCTTCATATTATGGCAGATAAGTTATCACTCTGCGATGCCCCTGAGCGCACAGCGCGTGTTTTAAGTGTATTTCTGACTAAGCTTCGCACGTGGGGTTATCTTCCCGAGGACTATGCAAGCTACAGCTTTGATGAGCTGCGCGCACTTCTTCTAAAGGAGCTTGTCAATCGTAAGTCCACGATTGATTTTATGCTTCTGTATGCGTTTAATTTCCCGATTTGCGCGGTGAATCCGAGTGTTGCAAAGCTCCTTTCCCGCATTGACCCGGACTCCGGGTGGGACAAGCTCGGTCACGAGGGTTTATCCGAGGAAATCGCCAATAATACCGACGGTGATATTTTGACCTTTAAAGAGCTTTCGATGCTTTTACTTCGCATAACTAAAGAGCATTGCTTTGCCACGCATCCGGCATGCCGCACCTGCCCGCTTCTTTACATGTGCGCAAGTGCGGGCGAATTTTAAACAAAGGGACGTATTTTATGAAGCTTATATCATGGAACGTAAACGGTCTGCGCGCCTGCGCAGGCAAGGGATTTTTGGATTTTTTAAAGCTCTCGGATGCGGATATTTTCTGCGTTCAGGAGACTAAAATGCACGAAGGTCAGTTAGAGATTGAAACACCGGGTTATACGCAGTTCTGGAACAGTGCGGAAAAGAAGGGCTATTCGGGTACTGCGGTTTTTACACGCATTGAGCCGGTTAATGTAACCTACGGTATCGGCATTGACGAGCATGACCATGAAGGGCGCGTGATATGCGCGGAATTTGAGGATTTTTATCTGGTAAATGTCTACACGCCCAATTCCCAACGCGGACTTGAACGCCTCGACTACCGCATGCGTTGGGAGGATGCTTTCCGCGAGTATGTACTCAAGCTCAATGAGGTTAAGCCGGTCGTGATTTGCGGTGACCTCAACGTAGCATTCTCGGAAATTGACCTTAAAAACCCAAAGACAAACCGCCGGAACGCGGGCTTTACCGATGAGGAGCGCGCAAAGCTGGGCGAGTTGCTCGACTCCGGCTTCTGCGACTCGTTCCGCCACTTCTATCCGGATAAGACCGGCGCATATTCATGGTGGTCTTATATGTATAACGCGCGGCAGAATAACGCAGGTTGGCGCATTGACTATTTTCTGGTATCCGATAAGCTTAAGAGTAAAATGAAGGATGCGGATATTTACCATGAAATCCTCGGCAGTGACCACTGCCCGGTAGTTTTAAATTTAGATATTTAAACTTAAAGCCGATGCCCTGCAGGCATCGGCTTTTAAGATTATATGATAATTTTTTCATCAATGCAGAATTCATATCTCCGGTCAGTGCTTATAAGAAGCTTTGAGATGCGCCCCTTATCATCAATATCTGAAAATGCGATTGCCTCGTAATCCTTCTCTCCGCCGCGCGAGAGAACAATGCAGCGCTTCCCCGCCCTATATGCCAATGGTCTATGATGCGAGTTTGAAGATACGATTACCGCAAGTCTTGCATAGCATTTATCATCCGCTGCCTCGGAAATTTCCTTTAAACGCTCTATAACCGCATCGCGTCCGGTGCACATATCCTCGTCACGCTCGGAAATGTATGTCGCATCTTCGGAGAAGACACGCCTCATTCGCTCGGCATCCGCACCCGCGAAGGTAGAACGCAGGATTGATAAATTGTGTTCTTCATCCAGTATAAATCCGTTTTCATATTCGTAGACAGCCGCATCACCGGAAAGTGTGAATACGCCGTTTACAACCGCGCCGAGTTTTATATTGTCGCGTTGCTCCTCCTTTACATCATCGACGGTATGCACAATTTCAAGGTCGCCGTAATCGGTTTGGATAATGCATCTGAGGTATCCGCCGTACTGATCATCCCCCCACTTTAACATACCGTGGTAGAGTTTCTTGACCGTGCCGCGAATCAGCATCAGATCGTCGAGTTCATCATCGCTCTCAAACTCTTCACTTTCGGGGTTTCTGTTGCGCATAAGCCCGGCGGGCATAAGCGTTCCATCTGAAAGAAGCCACTTTTTACCGTCTGCCTGTTCAGGCTGTGCGGCGATATACTCTTGCGCGTCTGCAAAGTATTCAATCAGGTGCGGGAACGCCACCATTTGAAGCCTTATTCTCTCCCCTTCATCAAAGCTTGGCAAAACATCCGCATTTACGATATTTATAACCGCCATGCCTCCGCCGTCATCCGCGCGGTGGACAACGCACCTGCGCTCCATAACATCCGCCCCCTTGCGCGCGATGTTCATGCCGCAAATGCGGACATCCCAAACGCAATTGCCTGAAGAGTGAGTGTCCATCCCGACAATTTCAATATTTTTCTCCTCATCATTTGGCAGCGTGCGCAGGATAAGCTGGGCATCACCGAAATAGCAGTTAAAGTACGGAAGTCCGTAATATCCGAATATTCCTTCTCCCTCCTGCGCGATGTACCTCCATAGAGTTCGCACCTGCTCTTCGGTTTCGGTAAGAAATCCCAAACCCAGATGTTCAATATAGTTAGCCATAATCACTACCTCCTTCTGTATCTTATTTCTGTATACAGTTTACAGCAAAGACTGTCCAATAAAAAGGACTGTGCAGCATCCCCTCCCGCATTACATCATAAAAAAGCAAAAAAGGCATCATGTGATGCCTTTTTGCTTTGGTGGAGCTAAGGGGATTCGCTTTTCTGCGGAAAAGCCACGGCGGTTGCGGCGTGCCACCGGCACCCCGCCAAGAGCCGCCTTTCGAATCCCCACCAACATTGCATTATAAAAGCAAAAAAAGGCATCATGTGATGCCTTTTTTGCTTTGGTGGAGCTAAGGGGATTCGAACCCCTGACCCCCACACTGCCAGTGTGGTGCGCTACCAACTGCGCTATAACCCCACGGATATTCAATTATGCCATTGCTGACTAAAAGAATATACCATAAAAAGCCGCGTTTTGTCAACTGTTTTTTAGCGGTTTAAGTTTTTTATAGGGTATAACCGCCTCGTACGCAGGGAGCATCCCGATTTTATCAGGTGTCTGCGCTTTGAGCTGATATAGCACCTGCCCGGGGAAGTGGTTTCCCTCGACGAGCACAGGTCCCTCAGGGGTGGACGCGATGTCCCAACCCACATACCGCACGGTTTTAACGCGCAGAGCAGCTTTTTGGGCAAGCTCGAGGCAAGCTTCCCAGTTTGGCATCTCAAAGCCATCAAAAGCCACATTTGTATCCGGGTGGATTGCAAAGACGTTTCCGACCTTGTCAACCGCTACGTTATGTATCACGCCTGTCTCAATATCAATGGGAACCGTCATACCGCCGGCGACGAAATTATCAACTACGCTTCCTGCGCGACCGCAACGCAGACCTGCGAAAACTATATGCGGGGTTTCCCCATCCACAATAGTTACTATTCGGATGGTATTGATAGCAGAGGGATTTAATCTGCTGACCTCGGGATGCTGCTCTATAACCTCTTCAAGAAGCGTCTGCCCTGACTCTTTAAAGCCGCGGTAGAGCGCGTCTAAATCCTTTCCGCACGAGTCAATTTTCTCTATGCCCTTGCCGCAAATTCCGTCATACGGTTTTGCCATAAAAGTCGGATATTTTTCCGCAAAAGCCTTAAACTCGTCAAAGCTCGCAACGGTGAGGTCTATAAAATCCCTGCCGGTCTCTTCGCGGAAGGTATTTAAAAACTTTACTTTGTTTTCGAAATAATCCCAATCTCGTTTTAGATTAAGCGCGGCAACATAGCGGTTATTCTTGCCCGCAGTGAGAACCGTGCGGCGCTCTTTTGCGTTCATATCATACATTCCGTAGATAACGTACTCTATATACCCCGCCTGGTACAAAACCGCGCAGAGTATCATATCCAGCACTATTAAAACGCGGTTTTTGCCCGAGCGTCTGTACGCTTCATTTACGCGCTCGCGCATCCCGCCGAGATTTATCTTCCTTAAGCGGCGGAGCAAATATTTAAGTCTCCTCATAACAAATCACCGTATCCCCATATTTTTCTTTAATCTAAAATAATTTTATCCCTATGCACTTGATATGTCAAGCAGCTCATATGTGCAAGGAAAAATTTTTAAAACTTATGTTTAGTTTAGTTTCGTTTAGTTTTATTACATAAGGTGTCTGTCCCGATTTGTATACTAATCTGTAAAATTTTTAATAATTTTTTCATCAATTTTTAATTAAAAAACAATTAAAATTTTCGCCACAGTACGCCACTTGCAATTTACTCTGAAATGTAATAGAATATAGGCATAACAAGAGGAGGAAGAAAACATGGATTACAAAAAACTTCAAAACGGAAGTGACATCCGCGGAGTAGCGCTTGAGGGTATTGAAGGTCAGCATATAAACCTTACCGAAAAAGTCTGCCGTGATATTGGCCGTGGCTTCGCGCTGTGGCTTTATAAAAAATGCGGCAAGAAGGAGAATTTACGCGTCGCAGTCGGCCGCGATTCGCGTCTTTCCGGCCCAACTCTCGCGGAATGGCTCTGCAGTGCAATGGTGGAAGCAGGGCTTGAGGTGACCGACTTTGGCATGGCGAGCACGCCGGCTATGTTTATGTCCACTGTAACGGATGGTTTCGAGTTTGACGGCTCGGTTATGATTACCGCAAGCCACTTGCCTTTTAACCGCAATGGCTTTAAGTTCTTTACCGCGCAGGGTGGGCTTGAAAAGGGTGACATCAAGGAAATCCTTGAATATGCCGAGGGTGATGAGGTGACAGGTCTTTGCATCGGCAGCCTCAAATCCGGCGAGTTTATGGATACATATGCCAAAGGTCTTGCAGATAAAATCCGCAAAGCCACCGGTGAGGATAAGCCGCTTTCAGGCTTCCGCATAGTTGTTGACGCAGGTAACGGTGCGGGCGGATTTTTCGTGGATAAGGTTTTAAAGCCGCTGGGTGCGGATACCGCAGGCAGCCGTTTCTTAGAGCCTGACGGAAGCTTCCCCAACCATATCCCGAACCCTGAGAACAAAGAGGCGATGGAGAGCATCACCGAAGCGGTACGCGAAGTAAATGCCGACCTTGGCATAATATTTGATACGGACGTTGACCGCGCAGGTGCGGTTCTCGCAGACGGCAGTGAGTTAAACCGCAACCGCATTATTGCAATACTTGCGGCAATCCTTCTGCGCGAGCATCCGGGCACAACGATTGTTACCGACTCGATAACCTCGACCGGTCTTGCAAAGTTTATTGAAGAAAAGGGTGGCATACACCACCGCTTTAAACGCGGCTACCGCAATGTTATAAATGAGTCAATACGCTTAAACAATGCAGGTCAGGATTCCCAGCTTGCGATTGAGACCTCAGGTCACGGCGCTCTTAAAGAAAACTATTTCTTGGACGACGGTGCATACCTCATTACAAAGCTTTTAATCGAGCTTGCACGTGGCAAAAAAGAGGGGTATACTCTCGAGTCACTTCTCTCTTCGCTTGAAGAGCCCGCAGAGAGTGTTGAATTTAGAATGAATGTACTCCTTGACGACTTTAAAGCTTACGGCGAGAAAGTTATCGACGAGCTTAATAAGTACGCCGCATCACGCGAGGGTTGGTCCCTTGCGCCGTCAAATTACGAGGGTGTACGCGTTAACTTAGACGATGCGCACGGAAACGGATGGTTCCTGCTGCGTCTCTCCCTTCACGACCCGCTTCTGCCGCTCAATATTGAGTCAAACAGCGCAGGCGGTGCAAAAAAGATTGCCGGTGAGCTTTCAGCCTTCTTGAAGGGCTATGATAAGCTTGACGCAGCATCTCTTCTCCAATACGCAGAATAATTTAAAGAGGGTGGCATAAACCACCCTCTTTTTTTAGATTAATTTTTCTATATCTCCGGATACCGGGCTATCCAGGAAATCTTCGAATTTTGAGCGCACCACGCTCACCTGCGGACCGTAGACAATCTGCACGCCGTTGCCCTTGTGAATTACGCCTGACGCACCGCTTTTCTTTATAATCTCATCGTCTACCGCATCAGGGTTTACGACGGTTATTCTAAGGCGCGTCGCGCAGCAGTCAATATCCGAAATATTGTCCTTTCCGCCGAGTCCTTTGAGGATATACGCGCTCTGAGTGTCAAAGCCCTTCTTCTCTTCTTTTTTTGCATTGACATCCGCGCGGGTATAGAGCTTTGTCTCCTCATCATCCGCTTCTCTGCCCGGGGTTTTGTAATTAAACCTACGAATCATGAAGTTGAATACCAAGTAGTATATAACCGCGTATACCGCGCCGACGATTATAATCCAAATCCAGTTTGTCTTGGCATTGCCCTGCAGTATACCGAAAAGGGTAAGGTCTATTATGCCGCCTGAGAATGTCATGCCCACGCCGACTCCGAAAATATGCATGAGCATATAGGAAAGTCCCGCGAGTACGCAGTGCACCGCGTACATTATAGGTGCTACGAACAAGAACGTAAACTCAATAGGCTCGGTAATACCCGTGAGCATTGACGTAAGTGCTGCGGAAAGAAGAAGTCCTCCAACTAATTTTTTCTTTTCCGGGCGCGCGTTTTTATACATTGCATACGCCGCGGCAGGGAGTCCGAAAATCATAAATGGGAACTTGCCGGACATAAACCTGGTCGCCGCAACCGAGAATGTCTCGGTAGATTTTGATGCAAGCTCGGCAAAGAATATATTCTGTGCACCCTGCACCATAACACCGTCTATCATCATTGCACCGCCAAGCTCGGTCTGCCAGAACGGCATATAGAATACGTGGTGGAGACCAAACGGTATCAGTGCACGCTCGATTATTCCGTAAATCCACGTACCAGCGTAACCGGACCTTAAAACGAGTGCCCCAAGGCTTGCTATCGCGTTCTGAACCGTCGGCCAAATGAAGAACATCAGCACGCCGACAACAAGGTATACGACGCTTGAAATTATCGGAACAAACCTTGTACCGCCGAAAAACGAGAGCACCTGCGGCAGCTCAATTTTATAAAACCTGTTATGCAGTGCCGCGACACCGAGGCCAACTATAATTCCGCCGAACACGCCCATCTGCAGTGTTGTAATACCAAGTGCGGATGTGGTTGAGTTAACCGGCATCGCCTCTACTCCGCCGCGAGATGCGATAAGCGTACTTATTGCCGCGTTCATTACAAGATATGCAATAGCGCCGGAGAGTGCCGCGACCTCTTTTTCACGCTTCGCCATGCCTATAGCAACGCCCATGGCAAAGAGGAGAGCTAAGTTATCAAACACAACGCTTCCGGTCTTGCTCATTATATCGAGCAGGGTATATAAAAAACCGCCCTCTCGAATTACATTGGTTAGACCGTACGCCTCAAGCGTTGTCGGGTTGGTAAACGAGCTTCCTATGCCTAAAAGAAGACCTGCAACCGGTAAAAGAGCAATCGGCAGCATAAACGACCGCCCAACCCTTTGCAGTACTCCAAATGCTTTTTCTTTCATAACTGCCTCCGATTATATTATTTGTTATTTTTAAGTATAACCGAAAGCGTAAAAATAAATACATGCAATGCTATTGATGCATTATTAAAAAAGAGCCAATAAAAATTGCAATTAGATATTGACAAATTCAAAGTTCTTTGATAAAATTTTATGTACTGCAATTGAATACGGAGAAGTATCGAAGTGGTCATAACGAGGCGGTCTTGAAAACCGTTTGCCTTAACGGGCGCGTGGGTTCGAATCCCACCTTCTCCGCCAAACAGAAAATGCACCAGCCGGAGGTTGGTGCGTTTTTTCGTTTGCGGCTAAGAAGGCGGAGATGAGAACAGGGCGGCTCTCCGCAGAGAGTAAAAAGGCTGCCGGTGGCAGGCTTTTTAGCCCGCGGGTAGAATCCCACCTTCTGTCAATTTTCAAAACGCGCCATTGCAAGCCACTGTTTTTTTATGCTAACCTCTTTGTGTAAATGAATGTACATTCAATATAAACAGGAGGTTACATAATGAATAATAAAAACTATTTGGATACCATCTATCCGCTCGACAAAACTTATAAAAAGGGGTATAATGGAAGTAGTTAACTACGCAAAACCAAAAGCATTTTTGATAACGACCCTCTTGCACAAGCTGCACTCAATTATCTTTATTCAAAAAACAACCGTGACAAAACAAAAAACTTTCTTGCAAACAACGGTCTCCCTTCCTTTGAAGACCGCGAATACAACAAGAATTATTACGGTGAGCAGGAAGAACG
>JAZRUF010000091.1:0-10970 GCA_045652405.1 Eubacteriales bacterium
AAGATAGCCACGAGCTTTCATGTGGTACGCGGCGCAGAAGTCGTGACCGTATCTTACCCCGGGCAGCCGGAGCAGGATATTGTTGGAATTGTCGCATGGGATGCAGAGAAAAACATTGCGGTAATTAAATCCAATCTTAAAAGTAATGCCCCGCTTGAGATAAAAGACGGCGGAGTTTCAAAGACTGAAGAAGTAACTGTTTTTGAAAACATTGGAAGGCATACCGTTAAAGAGAGCTCAGGCAAAGTGAGTGTTGAGGAAAACGGAGAAGTTACGTTAGGCAATATTAGCCTGAGTAAGAACAGCATAGGAGCCCCGGTAGTTGACAAGAACGGTAAAGTTATCGGAATGGTGCACAGTGACGTTTACGGTGGGCGTGACAGATTAGCGATTATACCCGCAAAGGATATATATTCCCTTAATTTGAATTCACAGCCGAAGTCTCCTCTTGAGTTTCGCAAACATTTGTATATGTTTGCAGGGGATATAGAGGAAAGTATGATTTCCAATATGCTTTATAACACCATTGACCCGATGCATTTTGACTTGAATATTCCTTACACGGATAAGGATGTGGATGTTGTAGGCTTGCGTGCGGAGATTACAGATGAGAGGACGCATGAACTTTATATAAAGATAATGATTGATGAGAAGAATGATGCGGGATATTCCTTCCGCGAGCATAGTCAGACTGCAGAGGGCGAGAAGAGAATTATTGAACATCTTAAGGAAATGCTTGATGTAGTATATACCTACATGCCTGAATATGAGGTTAAAGGCGAAATACTGTGCGGAGAGCTTGAAATACTTGAGCGTGACGAAGAAGGCCATGTGACACAGTATGAATTTTATCCCAATGAAGAAGATCCTGAGGGGATAAGAGATACATTGGGAAAGGTTACATTCGGTTATGCAAGTGAGTATAATGGATGGAAGTTTGAAATTGAATAGTATATAGCATACGGTATCGCCGGGCGAGGAGGATTTTTCTTTCTTGTCCGGCGATATTTGTACATTCAATAAAAAACGAAATATGAAATTATTTATAAAAAAGCTTTGCGTCTTGACTTAAAAGAGTATATAATTAATACTATACAAAATGGGGTGATTTTCAGATGGAGCAGAGAACATATGCAGAGCAGATAGTAAAGTGCAAGAAGACCGGAAAAACCGTTTTTTTACAGATTGGCATGATAATTATTGCGCTTATGCTGCTTGCGGTTATGTCATTTATTCCGGCAATTGCCGCACTGGCTCCGGCGCTTGCAGTTGTGATTATTGTCGTGGCGTTTTTACTTATCAGGCGCATGAATATAGAGTATGAATATACGGTTGTAGAATCGCGATTGGATATAGATTGCATACGCGGAAAGTCTGACAGAAAACGCATACTGACGGTTGATGTTAAAAACTTCGAATGCCTTGCGCAGGTTGAGAGCCTCGAGGAGATAGCGCATTTTAAAAAGACGGTTCAGACTGTGCATAACGTTGCACCGGCAGATCTTGACGGATGTTGGTATGCAATATTTTCGCTCGGTGGCGAAGATGGGAAAACCCTTCTTGTTTTTAAACCCAATGATCGTGTTATTGATATAATAAAGAGATATGTGCCTCAGAGGAATATAAGAAAAGCTTCAGGAAAATAGAGGAGAATGGGTATGGATATTAAAAACATAACCCAGCATGTGGTTGCAGAGCTTTTGCCTGAGCGGAAAAAGGATACGCATAAAGGTGATTACGGTCGCATTCTGATAGTTAGCGGCTGCGTAAATTACACAGGTGCTCCGTATTTCGCGGCTCAGGCGGCGGTTAATTCGGGAAGCGGGCTTGTTTTTTCGGCACATCCGAGATGTATACATCAAATACTTGCTGGAAAGCTCAATGAGGCAATTTTTCTTCCTCAAGATGAAGACGAAAACGGAAGAATCTCCACGAGTGCTGCGGAGAGTATTGTAGATGAGCTCGGAAAATATGACGTATGCCTTGCAGGTCCTGGGCTTGGACGCGGCAAGGGAGTAAAACGATTGGTGAAGCTTTTGCTCACGCGAGCGGAGATACCTTTGGTTTTGGATGCGGATTGTTTAAATGAGCTTTCCGAGGATGTTAGGCTTCTTAAAAGAGCTAAATCAAAAGTTATAATCACGCCGCATGAAGGTGAATTTAAGAGGTTGTGCCCGGAGTTTGACCGAGCCCGGCGCGTGGAATTTGCATCGGAGTTTGCAAGGGAGTATGGATGCATAACGGTTTTAAAGGGCGCGGGAACGATTACCGCCCTGCCTGATGGGACGGTGTATAAAAACACCGGCGGAAATCCCGGAATGGCAAAAGGCGGAAGCGGAGATGTTCTTGCGGGTATTATAACATCGCTTATCGGTCAGGGAATAGAGCCGGAGAAGGCTGCATATATTGGTGTGTGGCTTCACGGTCGTGCCGGTGATTTAAGTGCAGAGCGTTTGGGCGAGTATGGTATGACACCTACCGACATGCTTTCTGATATAAAATTTGCGCTGCGCGATTGTTATAGCCTGTGAATTACAGTTGTAATTTGAGGAGGTAGCAGCTTGATTGCAAGGTTTAGGGTTATGCTACTTACGATAATCCCCTGTATTATTCTTACAGGGTGCGGTACAAGGGATTCGGGCGTGGATAAAGCGGGTATAGAGGAGTACTACAAGGCCCTTGATGGGATGAAAATGCAGGTTGGAATATCTGCGGATTTTCCCGAACGTGTGTCTAAATACCGGGTAAGCTATACATACAAAAAAGGGGATAAGAGCTCTATTGAAATTATTGAGCCTCAAGAGGTGTCGGGCATAAAAATATCTGTTAGGGACGGAGAGGGCGAGATAGAGTTTGACGGTGCGCGGCTTGAGACCGGAAAGCTGGATGAGAGAGGGTTGACACCGATTAATGCACTTCCGCGTCTCATGGAAAAATGGTCAGGCGGAGAGATAAGTCAGACGGAAGTCGGAAGTCACGACGGCGTTGATACAATACTTCTTATATATTCAGATGACGAAAGTGATGAGGATGCCGAGTATCGCACATGGTTTAACCGAGAAAATTATTATCCGCTATACTCGGAAATACTCTCGGACGGAAGATGCGTGATACGGTGTGAATACGAAACGGTTATGCCGCAATAAGGAAGTATAAAGGGGATAAATGGCAGACATGAACGAGATGAAACGAACATGGGTGGAAATAAATATTGAAAATGCGCTTTGCAATCTGGGGCAGATACGCAAGTACACTGGGGCTAAGGTAATAGCGGTAGTTAAAGCGGATGCATATGGGCACGGTGTAGTTGAGATGGCTAAAGCGTATCAGTCGGCCGGTGTGGATTGTTTCGCTGTGGCATGTCTGCAAGAAGCGATTGAGCTGCGTGACGCGGGGATAGAAAAGGATATTTTAATTCTCGGCGCAACTCCGGCGGAAGGTATTCCGCTTGTTAATCAATATAAGCTTACACAAACCGTGTTTAGCAGTGAGTATGCAAAGCTTGTATCCTCAGTTATGCAGAGAGAGGGAAAGTGTATAAGCGTTCATTTTAAAGTAGATACCGGCATGGGGAGATTGGGTTTTCACTGCATGGAGGACGATATAGAAGCTACTGCCGAGGAAATTGTGCAGGCGGCAAACTTAGATGGCGTTAAAGCGGAAGGACTTTACATGCATTTTGCGGATGCAGAGAATCCGGAGACTTCATTTACGGAAAAACAGATGTCGCTTTTTGAAAATCTTTTGAATAAACTTGAAGAAAAAGGTTGCAAGCCACATATTATCCATTGTGCTAACAGTGCAGCTGTGGTAAACTATAAAAAAGCGCATCTTGAATATGTCAGACCCGGGCTTATTTTATACGGCTTGTATCCTGACGGAAAGAAGATACCCGAGCTTGAGCTTAAACCGGTTATGTCCTTTAAGAGTGTTGTTTCGGAAATTCGAACAGTGCGTAAAGGTGAGAGCATAAGCTACGGAAGAACATTTACGGCAGAGCGGGATATGCGCGTTGCGGTAGTACCTGCGGGGTATGGTGATGGGCTGGCGCGAGGTTTGTCCGGCTTTGCGGAGTTTATAATCCACGGCAAGCGCGTGCCGGTTTTAGGCAGAATTTGCATGGATATGTGCGTTGTGGATATAAGCGGTATTGAAGAGGTAAAGGTTGGCGATACAGTAACTTTGTTGGGAAGAGACGGTGACGCTGAGGTTTTGGTGGATGAATGGGCAAAGATTCTTGGTACAATAAGCTATGAAATTTGCTGCCTAATTACCAAGCGTGTGCCGCGTGTGTATTTTAAGTAAACACCTGCGCCTTAAGTGAATATAATAATATCAGGGCAAGGCTTTGGGCGCGCTTGTACGGCATTTTTAATTAAAAATTTTAAAACGCATGATTAAAACGCATGAACTCGTGGAAAAATATAGTTGCCGCACCGAAAAGAATTTCGGTGGGAGACTTTATTCCTGCGGAGCGTGAAGTGCGTGGATTATTCGATTAAAAGAGGGGATATTTTTTATGCCGACTTAAGCCCGGTTGTTGGAAGTGAGCAAGGGGGGATTCGCCCGGTGCTCATAATCCAAAACGACGTGGGTAATCGGCATAGCCCCACGGTAATCGCGGCTGCGATTACGTCTCAGATAAATAAAGCGAAGTTGCCGACTCATATTGAGCTCGGTGCCAGATGCTATGGCTTGTCCAGAAACTCGGTTATTTTACTTGAGCAAATACGAACCATTGACAAAACAAGGTTGAAAGAGAAGATGGGGCGGCTGGACGAAGGGTTGATGCAAAAGGTGGATAATGCAATAGCGGTCAGCTTTGGCTTGGGCGCTGAATAAATAAAAAGACGGAGGTTTAAAGGGTGAAAAGGAAAAGATGGGGTGCTGCCGCGACAGGACTTGTACTGACGGCGGTGGTGTTTATGGGTGTGATAGCGATTGCCGCTGAATATGGAGGTAAGGATGACCCGCTGGTCAGCTTAAGCTACATAAACAGCGTTTTTGCACCTGATTTGCAGAAGAAAATAGACAAGAATATAGAAAATAAGTTTAAAGCTTTTTCAAACGAAGTGGATAATAAGCTTGGTTCTTACAGCAATAATGTGGACAAGAAGATAGCTGAATTTACTGCGGAAAACGCGAGCTTTGCCGCGGATAGCACGGTTCTTGAGTCTATTGCACAGTCAGTAGCATCGCGAGTTGGAAACAAGGGGCAAACCGCATCGTTTACTTTAGTAAAGCTCTCTGCCGGTCAGGTTCTCAGGTGCTCGGTGGGGACTGAGGTTTTGCTTCGTTTAGGCAGTGCTGTTTGCGTATCTTCCGGAACGCCCGGACTTATTGATACGACGAGTGCGAAAAATTTGCCCGGCGGTTCTGCGCTTAGCAAGAACCATTTGTACTTGTGCACGGTTAACGGCCGCGGTGTTTCTGCGCCGTCCGGTGCCACAGTTCTTGTGCGTGGCGGATATTCAATTGAATAAAAACGAAACGTCCCGATGTTAGTGTCGGGACGTTTTTCTTTTGGGAAATAGCGGGATATGGAGGAGTCTATTTTCTGCAAATGCAGAGAGGTTGTGATAGCTGGTTGCTTGACAGTATTTATATGTACTAACACGTAGGATTTTTGCGTAAAAATATAACACGTAAGATAGGGAGTGGGATATTTTTATGATGAAGAGCATACCGCTTTTTTATTCGGATATACCGGTAGGTTTTATAAGGATGACGCGGCAGGGGAGTAGATATGTTTTAAGTGCAGAATGCAGTCAGGTTCAAGAGCAAATTGTGCGCGCATATGCGTATAGCGCAAATAATCCTGGGGTACGGTTGCTTATCGGTGTTATGATGCCGGAAAACGGTACTTTGACCGCCCGGCGCACATACACGCGTAATGATTTAAATACATTAAAGATTTTGCCGGAGCAAATAGATGCGGGTGAGATTGTTTCGGACGGTTTTGAAATGAGTGAGAAAAAAAACGGAAGTTGGGTAAAGTGCAACTTTCCGCAAAGGATTTTTTCGGATATTGCGCTCAAAAGTGCACTCACTGGTGCTTGCGAGATACTGGTAGATGACAATGAAGAGCCCTCGCGCATTGCGGCAAGGATTGGAGCAGGCGCGTTTTATCTTGCACCTGCGTTTTGCTTGGTGCAAGTTATAAAGATAAACGGAGTTTCATACGGAGTTCTGGGTAGAGGGCGAGACGGAGTTCCGTATAGAATTGAAAAAATATGATGAGAAGGGGAACCAAATTATCCCTGTAGCGTCTAAAAAAGTAAAAACAAAAGAGGAGGATAAGTGGTATGAAAAGAATTATTAGCATATGTTTGGTGGTCTGTATGGCTCTTTCTTCGCTGTGCAGTGCGGTGAGCGTGGAGAGTGCAGGCGATTCTGCGGAGATGGAGAAGGTTCTTGTTGAAGTTAAATCTAAGATTGATATTGAAAAGAAATATAGTGAGTTCTCCTACAGATATAACAGCCACGATGAGAATTCATATTGGATTTTCACGTGGGCATGGCCGGATAACGGAGATATTCAGATACAAGCGGATGATAAAGGAAGGATTATAAGCTACAGAAAATGGAATTATACAAGCGGTAAGGAAAGCCGAGCGCCGTCTTTTACACGTTTGGAAGCGCAGACAAGAGCCACGGCGTTTTTGAAAAAAGCCGTTCCCGAGGTATACGGTGCTCTCGCAAAAGAACCTGAGTACACGGTTAACTCGCAAAGCCGGTGCTATGCTTTTACATATAACCGATATGAAAATGGAATACCCTGCATTAATCAGCAGGTGAATATTCGCATCAATTACATTACCGGCGATGTGGACAACATGAGCGTTGAATGGTTATACGATGTCGAGTTTAAAAAGGTGGAAAAGCCGATTGGGCAAGCAGTTGCAAAAAAGGCATGGAAGGAGAAAACCAATCTTGAGCTTAAGTATCTATACGATTTGAGCGGGATTGACTCGGTAGGGAAGACGGTTAAAGCTTTTTTGGCATATGTCCCAACTCAGGAGACCAAGTCGGTAAATGCAGAAACCGGTGAAATTTTAAACCAGGAGCATGAGTGGGTGTATGACTACGGCGCAAATGATGTGGTTACTGAGGATATGTCTGCCGAGGGTGCAGGGGCAAGCAATTCATCCTCAAACAAGGTGCAGCTTTCTGAAGAAGAGCTCAAAAAAATAGCTGAGCACGATAATCTTTTGACACTTAATCAGGCGGATGAAAAGGTGCGTGAGTTTTCTGAGTTGTCATTAAACGAAAATTTCAAAATATCAAGCAGTAATCTGATAGCGGACAGTTATGCATATCCGGTTGCGTACAGTGAAGAAGAGGGAGTAGGCTATTCCTGGAGAATTGTTTACACAGGTCCGGTCACAAAAGGACAGTCACCGCAGAGTATATATGTAACCGTTGATGCGGTCAGCGGAGAGATTGAGTCGTACCGCGATTATGAAACAAACTATTTGAGCGTGGATATGAAGGCAAGTCTCACCTCGGCACAAGCGAGAGCAATATCTGATGGGTTTATTAAAAAAGCATCAAAGGATAAAGCGGGTAAGGTTTTGGCTGCTGAGGCTTCGGAAGTAAGTTCATGGAATTCAAACGGCACTAAAGTGCAGACCGGATGGGATTTTAAATATATAAGAGCCAATGAGGGAATTCCGACTGCGAGCGACAGCGTCAATATCTCGGTAAATCGCATGACTGGAAAGGTTACTGGATATACGTGTGTATGGCAAGATGGTGTTCAGTTTGAAGCGGCATCGGGAATAATCGGCAAGGATGAGGCAATTTCAGCGTATATTGACAATGCGCATGCAAATCTCCAATACCATATCTTCACAACGTATTTGTATAATAAAGAGAGTGAAGATAAGGATGTAAAGGAAAGTGTTGAATATTTAGGTGTCGGAGTGAAAAATAAAAAATCCTCGGTTTTGGTATATTCTTTTGAGAGTCCGTCCACAGTCATTTCCGCAAAGAGCGGTAAGTATATAGATTTTAGCGGTATGGAAGTGGAAAAAATAGGCACAAATAAAGCGTTTAGCGGTTATCAGGATATCAAAGGGCATTATGCCGAGCGAGAGATAAGTCTGCTTGCGGATATTGGTGTGCTTCCGCAACGTGAAAGGTTTATGCCGGATCAGAATGTAAAGCAAAAGGAGTTTTTGTACTATCTCTTTATGGGAGCTAATTCATATCGGATGTATAACGCAGAGGGAATTGATGATGCAGCTATTGTTAATGAGGTTTATGCTTCGGCAATAAGTGCGGGAGTTATAACTGAAAAAGAGATAAATAGGGAGGCGGCAGTCAGTAGATACCAGGCGATACGGTTTTTGATAAGATATATGGGGTTTGGGAAATTGGCATCTGACCATTCAATTTTTCGTGTTGGGTTTAAAGATTCTGCGGATATTCCAAAGGAGTATTTGGGGGTTGTAGCTATAGGAAAATCAATGCAGATAATTGGCGGAAGCAACGGCAGGTTTAACGGTAGCTTGAGCTTGACAAATGGTGATGCGGCTAAGATAATTTACAATACGTTAAAAAAAGCAGGGGAGTACTGATATAAAAAGAAAGAGCGATGCATTTTACATCGCTCTTTCAACTATTTAGGCATATCCCGCAAGGGAATTAAGTTTTTTATTTTGGTGCGGTAGGTCCAAATGAAAAGGGAAATGCTTACTACCAGTGCCACTACTTCGGCTATGGGGAAGGCAAACCATACGTATTTAAGGCCTATTTTAGAGAGGAGATATGCGACCGGGAGTATGAGCACGATTTGGCGCAAGAGTGATATTAGAAGGCTTTTTTGACCGTCTCCTATTGCTTGGAAAAACGTGGAGAACATAATGCCGATAGCGGCGGAAGTAAAGCAAAGTGAAATTATACGCAATGCAGGTATTCCAGTTTCGATAAGTTCCGCGTTATTGTTAAAAATAGCGAGGAGATTTTTAGTAAACATCCAGAAAACGAGGGTTCCGATGAGCATTATGCCAAAGGCTATGAAGCATCCGATTTTCAAAGCTGAAGTCATCCTTTTTTTGTTACGGGCACCGTAGCAGTAACCTATAACCGGCATAACACCATGTGTAAGACCGAAGACCGGCATAAAGACGAAGGATTGGAGTTTGTAATACACGCCGAGTACAGAAACTGCAATTTCGGAAAAGCCGGATAAAATCATGTTTAAGAAGGTGTTTAAAAATGAACCAATTGCCTGCATAATTATTGCAGGAAGGCCTACTGCATAAATGTCCTTGACGGTTTTAACGTCAAAACGGAAATTGCGTAAAGATATATGAACCTCATTTTTCTTGAAAAACAAAAAGAAGATGGCGAGGAGCATTGCTATGATTTGACCGGTTACCGTGGCAATTGCGGCTCCGGCAATTCCCATTTCGGGAAAACCAAAGTATCCGAAAATCATTATCGGGTCAAGGATTATATTTATAATTGCACCGACTAACTGGAGAAGCATGGGGTAAATCATGTTACCGGTGGCTTGGAGAGTTTTTTCAGCGTAAACCTGAATGAATACACCTATTGAAAAAACGGAAACTATATAGGTGTAAGAACAACTCATTTGATATGTTATTTCGCTTTGGGCAAAAACACGGAAAAACGGTTTGATTGCGATAATTGCAGCAATGGCAAAGATTATCCAACTGGCAACTGTTATAACAAGACCGTGAGTTGCGGCTTTGTTTGCTTGCTCAAAGTCACGTTCGCCGAGCTTTCGGGAGACCAGAGAGTTAATTCCTATTCCCGTGCCTACCGCTATTGCTATTAGAAGCATTTGAATGGGAAATGCAAGTGATACGGCGGTTAGCGCATTGTCACTGTAACGCGCGACGAAGATACTGTCTACAATATTATAGAGCGCTTGAATAAGCATGGAGAACATACTCGGAAGAGACATGCTTACGATAAGCGGGAGCATAGGCGCATAGCCCATTTTGTTTTCTTTAATTTTTTCCATTGATGATTTGTCTCCAAATAAAAAATTCTGAAACATGGCACGGATGTACCAGAATCAGTTCTTCGATATTTTAACACAGCGCAAAGCGGTTTGTCAATCAGATGAGGAAAGCCTATGAATTTCAGCGATTTTGTGCACATGAATATTTTTCTTGTTTTTTTTGTTTTTACGCTTGACAAGAGGGAGAGGATATGTTAGAATTTATAAGCTGACTGTAGACGGGCGGGTGTAGTTCAATGGTAGAATTCCAGCCTTCCAAGCTGGTTACGTGAGTTCGATTCTCATCACCCGCTCCAATTTTTTTTGCTCCCGTTTTATGTCTGTCCGTTGTCATATATGCGCCTGTAGCTCAGCTGGATAGAGCAACTGCCTTCTAAGCAGTAGGTTGGGAGTTCGAGTCTCTCCAGGCGCGCCACTTTTTTTGTATGGTGGATATAGCTCAGTTGGTTAGAGTACCAGATTGTGGCTCTGGGGGTCGCCGGTTCGAATCCGGTTATCCACCCCATTTTAATTTTATCGTGCAGATCTCGAGATACTGGGATGTAGCCAAGCCGGTAAGGCACCAGACTTTGACTCTGGCATTCGTAGGTTCGAGTCCTGCCATCCCAGCCAAATATGACCCGCTAGCTCAGGCGGTAGAGCACCTGCCTTTTAAGCAGGGTGTCCGGAGTTCGAGTCTCCGGCGGGTCACCAAGAGAAACCGAATGATTTAGATGACAATTCTACTTCATTCGGTTTTTTATTTTGACTTTTCAACATGGTGATGATATAAATTGATATCTATAAAACGAATAGGCGCTCCTTACGTTTGATGAATAATTGGGAGTAACAGAGAGAAAAAGCACTCATGAAAGAAGAATGTTTTCATGAGTGCTTTTGTCATACTATGTTAAATATATCCTTAAGAGAATGGATTTCGTAAGTTGGCGTGAGGTCGGGGGGAGCGATTTCATGCTTGGGATTAAACCAGCAC
>JAZRUF010000092.1:0-11593 GCA_045652405.1 Eubacteriales bacterium
GTATATTCGCCTCTCAATTCCTGCACCTCCTTAAACCACTTTAATGCATCTTAATCCACCTATGCACCACTTCGCACCACTTTGTTAATATTATACTAATTTTTTCAGAAAATTGCAATAGTAAAAATAATTTTTTTATTAAATAAAATTAGATTTTTTTGATAGTTTTACGCAATTTCTGCCAATTTCAAACTTTATTTGTTCATTTTTATGCGAACGTCTGTTCGATGGTGCAAAGTGGGGCGTTTTATGCATTTTCGACATACCACAACAGATTGTGGTATGTATATCGTACTATACACCACAGATAGTTCAAGGTGTTTAAAAAGTCAATTTATCCCATTTTCTTTTACTGATTTTTGATTTCCACTATTGTCAAACTGCCGAAAAAACAAAAAAACACAGATTAGCTTTTTAAATGCCAATCTGTGTTTTAAATTTCGTTTTTGGTTTAGTCTTCTTTTTTATTATTGCTTAAGTTTTTAAATTGCTGGCGGGATTTGCGCGTTTCCTCAAGAGCCTGCTTCATTACATCCTCAACACGCAAAAGCATGTCCTCAACATACTCGTTGGCAGCTCTGCATATATCACGGCTTCTGGTTTCCGCAACCGTGGTAAGCTCGTTGGCTTTCTGACGTGCTGTGATAAGGATTTCATCCTCAGCTACCATATGGCGTGCACGTTCCTCTGCCGCACGCTTTATAGACTCTGCCTCGCGCTTAGCTTCCGCCAAAATAACATTGCGGTCCTCAACAATGCGATGAGCCGTCTCCAAATCCTTGGGTAAATTAGCACGAATTTCTTCGATAAGGTCAAGTGCCTTATCTCTCTCGAGCAGACATTTCTCGCCACTGAGCGGAAGCGCCCATGCATCCGACACCATATCATAAAGCATATCTACCAATTCATCTATTCTGCTTGCCAAATTAAACCCCTCCTGCAATTTTATTTTGCACATCACGTAAAATTTCGCTCGGAATAAAACCGGAAATATCCCCACCTAAGCTGCAAACTTCCTTTACTAAGCTTGAAGATAAATACAAATACTCCTCGGATGTCGGCAAAAACACAGTCTCAAGTTCCCTGTTCAGGCGGCGGTTTATAAGCGCCATTTGAAATTCGCTCTCAAAATCGCTTATAACGCGCAGTCCCTTGACGACTACGCACTCGCCCTTTTCCTGCGCGAGTTGCGCAAGAAGCTTGCCTGAAAACTCGACTGAAACATTAGGAATATCCAAGGTTGCGCGTTTTATAAGCTCGACACGCTCCTCGGCTGTGAAAAGGCAAGTTTTCGTCTTTTTAGCGTTGACCATAACCATGACAACCACTTTGTCAAAAATCGCAGCTGCGCGCCGGATTATATCCAAATGTCCCATGGTAATAGGGTCGAAGCTACCCGGACAAATAGCCAGTTTCATTACCTTACCCCTTCCGATAGATTGTGATTTTACTCTTACCGTACAAGTATTCGCGCCCCTTTTCATAAGGAGCGGATACATCTATAAGGCGTTTATCACGCTCGGTTTCACATACTATTATACCACCTTCTGACAATATGTCAATCTGCTCAATTAATTCAAGAGCCTGATTTATCATTTCATTGCGGTAAGGCGGGTCTAAAAATATCAAATCGAACTTACCGGGTGCAGATTTTAAAAAGCTTTTAAAATCCGCCTGAGTAACCTGAATCTCATTCTGAAAACCGCAGGTCTTTACGTTTTCGCGTATTACAGATACCGCGGCAGACGCACTGTCAATAGCCACTGCAGACTTAGCACCGCGGCTCATAGCTTCTATTGCCATCTGACCGCTTCCGGCAAACAAATCGAGTACACGTCTGCCCTCAACATCAAACTGAATGATATTGAAAATTGACTCCTTTATCCTGTCCGTAGTCGGGCGTGTGTCCATACCCTCTAAGGTTTTAATTTTGCGTCCTCTTGCAGAACCGGTAATTACTCTCATCTTAAAACTCCTCCTTATTTGTTATAATGCGTGTATATCTCATCCGCCACATCGCGCGGCACAACCGCCCCCAGCTCCTCGCGCGATGCATTTTTAATATTTGCTATACTTTTAAATTTCCTGAGCAAAGCCCCGGCTCGCACTTTTCCCACGCCCTGTATTTTCTCAAGGCTTGATGATGACATCGCCGCACCCCTGAGCTTGCGGTGGTACTCAATGGCAAATCTGTGAACCTCCTCCTGGATATTCCCGATAAGCCGAAACACCGCAGGATTTGCCGAAATACCTATTTCCTCACCCTTGTGATTTACTATCGCGCGCGTTCTGTGCCGGTCATCCTTAACCATGCCGAAAGTCGGGATGTCCACCCCTATATCCTGCATGAGGGAGCGCACCGCTCCCGTCTGGGTTATGCCACCATCGAGCAATATCAAATCCGGAACCTCGGAAAACTTTTCGTCGCCTTCCTGCATGCGCGCCAATCTCCGACCGAGCATCTCACGCATCGCCGCGCAATCGTCCTGGTCGGACAAAGTTTCTATTTTAAACCTGCGGTAATCCCGCTTCCTCGGCTCGCCGTTTTTATAAACCACCATTGAGCCTACAATCTCCTTGCCCGCAGTATTTGAAATATCGTATGCTTCTATACGCGAAGGAAGCACTGATAGCCCCAAAAGACTTTTCAAATCCTCAAGAGTCCGGTTTGCCACCTCTTCGCGGTCCTCGGTCATGCGTATATTCTCACGCGCATTTTCCGCCGCCATCTCGACAAGCTTGAGCTTGTCCCCACGCTGCGGCGCGGTTATATACACTCGGCTTTGGCCTATATCGCTAAGCCACTTTGCAAATACCTCTGCATCCTCAGGCGCATCCGAAACATAAATGTTTTTTGGAAAAACCTTGCGCGGCATATAATACTGCTTTAAAAATCCCGCCATAAGCTCGGCACGGTCGGCATAAACCGGTGTATCCACGACATGGACATGCCTTTCAAGAAGCGCGCCGTCAATATAGTTTAGCACGGCAAACGCGGTTTTGCTCGCACCGGTATGCACGGCTATTACATCTGTATCCGAGAGAATACCGCTCATTACTTTCTGGCGCACGCCCAATTTACTTATCGCGTCTATCTGGTCGCGAAGCTTTGCCGCCTTTTCAAACTCAAGAAGCTCCGCATGCTTTTCCATGCGCTCGCGCATTTCCTCTACTATTATATCAAGTTTTCCCTCGAAAATCATTACCGCCTTGTCAATCATCGCGCGGTATTCGCTTTGGCTTATTTTACCCGAGCACACTGCACTGCACTTGCCCAAATGATAATTAAGGCACGGTCTGTCCTTACCTATATCGCGCGGGAACTTGCGCGAGCAGCGCGGAAGCCCCAGTGCCTGGCTGACCGCTTCTATCGCCTGCTTTGAGTAGCTGCGCCCGCTATACGGTCCAAAATACCTTGCCTTATCATCCCCGGGCTTTGACACTATGGAAAACCTGGGATACGGCTCGTCTGAGCTCAGACGTATAAACGGATAGCCCTTATCATCCTTGAGTAGAATATTATACTTTGGCATATGACGCTTAATAAGCGAATTTTCAAGAACCAGCGCTTCAAATTCCGTGTCCGTAACAATATAATCAAAATCCCATACCTGACGCACCATGACGGTGGTTTTATAATTATGGTTTGGATTTTCACGAAAATACGAACTCACGCGGTTTATAAGTTTTTTCGCTTTGCCGACGTATATCACCTCTCGGTTTTTATCAAGCATAAGGTAAACACCCGGTTTAGACGGCAAGGAAAGAGCTTTGTCATGCACATCTACTTTTTCAAAACCCATTAAACTTACCTCACTACAAGCAAAGCGCCGCATCAATAAAATGCGGCGCTTCCGTTTTCTGCATACAACAAGATTCTCAATTATTCCGAAAAGTTTGAATTTACCAGCTCGGTCAAAGCTTCTATAGCTTCTTTCTCGCCCGGGCCGTCTGCAATAATGGTTACATGCGTACCCTTAACGATACCGAGTGACAAAACACCCAACAAGCTCTTTGCGTTTACGCGGCGTTCCTCACGCTCTACCTGAATACTGCACTTAAACTCATTGGCTTTCTGTATAAAGAAGGTCGCCGGTCTCGCACGCAAACCTATTTGATTGTTTATTAAGACTTCTTTGGAACACATGAAGCGTTTCCTCCATTCTCAATCTGATAACTAAAGCATAACAATTTTAGCGCATTAAGTCAACCTTTTTTCGCACTTTATGGATACATACTCAAATTTTTTTGAGTTTCGCTCAATGAAATTGTTTATTTTTTCTATCCCTAAAATCAGTTTTGCCGCCCAATTTACATCTTTTTACAATTATCGTCATTTAAGCTCAATAACCGTAACCCCGCTCTCTCCTTCGCCGAAGGTACCCAAACGGAAACTCTTGACGTGCGGGTGCGAGCGCAGGCGCGTATGGATAGCTTTCCTGAGCGCTCCGGTACCCTTTCCGTGGATTACCGTAACGGTGTTAAGCTTTGCCATAAACGCATTGTCGAGATACCGTTCAACGGTATCCACCGCCTCGTCGGACATCATTCCGCGCACATCTATATCCTGACTTATTCTGATATTCCGAAGCTCCGCTTGCTTCTTTGCTATAAACGCTTCAACGGTTTTCTTTCCGCTTTCTTCCAAAAGCTTAAGCTTATTTTGGTTTACATTTACCTTTAATATACCCGCCTGTACCTGAACCATACCCGATTTATCCGGAACGCTGAGAACCGTTGCCTTGGTACCCAGCTCAATAAGCTCGACTGTATCCCCCACCTTGAGGGGTCTTGCAGGTGCCGGCGCGATAATGTTTTTGGCTCTTTCGCCACCCGCGCGGCTGAGCGCGCGCTCCGCATCGTTTAAGCTGTGCTTAAGCGCGGCGCGCGCATCGTTTATCTGCTGATAATTATCCTTTTTCCGCTGTGCCTTACGCAGTGCATCAATTTCGTCAAATATCTCATCCGCTGCGGCACGAGCGTCTCTGAGCATTCTCTCGGCATCCGATTTTGCCTTCTCAAACTCCTCTTCGCGCCGTTTTTCTATCTCATCATCAAACTCACGGGCACGGCGGTTTAGCATTTCCGCCTCACGCCTTTGTTTTTCCGCCTCATTAAGCTCAACCTCAAGCGCTGCGCGTTTTTCCTCAAGGCGCGCGAGAACCTCGTCAAAGCGCTGGTCTTCACTGTCCACAAGTGAACGCGCACGGTCTATAATATAATCCGAAAGCCCCAAGCGTGACGCAATTGCAAAAGCGTTACTCTTTCCGGGCACGCCGATTAGGAGTTTATATGTGGGTTTAAGCGTCTCAACATCAAACTCGCACGAGGCATTTTCCACGCGCTCGGTTGTAAGAGCATATGATTTAAGCTCGGTATAGTGCGTAGTTGCAACAACGCGTGCACCCATCTTGCGCGCATATTCGATTATGGAAACCGCGAGTGCTGCACCTTCTACCGGGTCTGTACCCGCACCCAACTCATCAAATAAAATAAGCGTGCGCCCATCAACGCCCTCGAGCATGCCGACTATATTTTTCATGTGTGAAGAAAACGTAGAGAGTGACTGCTCTATGCTCTGTTCATCGCCTATATCCGCATATATCCTCTCAAACGTGGATATACGGCTTCCGCTCGAAGTTGGAATATGCAGTCCGCACTCTGCCATAAGAGTCATCAACCCGACGGTTTTTAGCGCCACGGTTTTACCACCGGTATTGGGGCCGGTTATTATAAGCGTATCAAACCCTATTCCAAGCTGAACGGATATAGGGACCGTCTTCTCAGCATCAAGCAGCGGATGGCGCGCATTCTTAAGAAGCGTTTGCCCCTTGTCATTTATCTCCGGCTCATCCGCATTGAGTTGGTATGATAACTTGGCTTTTGCAAAGATTAAATCGAGCGTGCAGAGCAGGTCAAAATCACGGCTTATTGTATCACTAAAAGAGGATACTTCCGCAGAGAGCTCGGCTAAAATGCGGTCAATCTCCTTCTTTTCCTTGGCTTCCAGCTCACGTAGTTCGTTATTGAGCGATACCACCTGCATCGGCTCTATAAACAGCGTAGCGCCGGACGAGGACACATCGTGAACCAAGCCGCCAATATCGCCTTTATGCTCGCTTTTTACCGGTACAACATAACGCCCCGAGCGCTGGGTTATAATATTCTCCTGCAAATATTTAGACTGCGTGGGCGAGCTGACTATTTTCTGAAGTACGTCACGTATTTTGCCGTTTGCCCCGCGCATTTTTCTGCGCACATCGGCAAGTGCAGGGCTTGCAGCATCCGCTACCTCTTCCTCGCTTACTATTGCGCGCGTTATGCTCTCCTCTAAATGCTTATTGGCACTGAGGGAATTAAAAAGTCCGTCAAGACATGTGGATATTTCGCGCTCCTCGCTTAAGTACCCGCGCACCATGCGCGCTGTGCGCAAAAGAGACGCAATATCCAAAAGCTCCTTGAGGTTGAGACTTCCGCCCGCATCCGCACGTCTTAGTGAGTCGGATACATCGCGTATTCCGGAAAACGGCGGCGCACCGCGCAGACCTATAAGTTTTTTTGCATCGCTTGTCTGCTGTTGGGAATAGACTACAGCATCGCAATCCGTCTCGGGCACAAGCCCGAGCGCATTTTTCTTGGCTTTATTGCTGACCGCGTGAGTAGAAAGCATTTCAAGAACCCGACTAAGCTCAAGCGTTGCACATGATTTCAAATATAAATTATCCATAATCTCCATACCTCTAACCAATCGCTGCAAGACTTTTATAAAAAGAGAGAGTTTTAAACTGCCTGTCAAACTGTCGCAACAAATACGCCTCTGCAACCGTTTCAAGTTTTTTAAGCGACTCTTCACCCAGCGAGAATGAGAATATTCGTTTCAAATCGCAGTTTAAAACATGCTCCATCGCCGCGATAACTCCTGTATCCACCGCAAGCGCACCGCCGTAAGTACATCCCGCACAGCATATGGCACCGTTATTTAACGACATAACCGGGGTTGCAGGGACTTCTCCGCAGATGGCGCACCTGTTTCCAAGCACCGGTGCATATCCTGAATACATTGCAATACGCATCTCAAACGCGGCTTTTACCCCGCGTAAGTCATGCGGCAGCTTACAGAGCGCGTACATCGCATTTAACCCAAGTCTTAAAAGCTCCGGGTTAACAATCTCCGAATCCGCGGCAACCTCGAGCAGTTCAGCAAAATACGAGGCAAGCGAGAGCTTTACTATATCCTGCCGAAGCTCATAGAAAAGCTCTATTGGTTCCGCTTCATTGACGGTATACCTTCCGGAAGACTCAAAAAACGTAAACTCAGAATAGGCAAGCGGCTGCACCGCAGCGGAAATCTTGCTGCTTTTTCTTCGGACTCCGCGCGCGGCGGCGGAGATTTTTCCGTTAGTCTCGGTCAGAACTGTAAGCATCATATCCGCATCGCGGTATGGAACCTCGCGCAATACCAAGCCCTTATCACAACCGTGCACCATATCCCCCGCCTTTCTGCCCGCATTTTTTAAGCTTACCTTCCGCAGGCATGTTGGTAACTTTTATCTCTTATACGCTTCCACCCTGTAAATAGGCATTCCCTGAGATGAGAAGCGTTCTTCATATTCGGTCATTACATTCTCAAAATCCGTGCTGTGCAAATCAAATGTTATGTTCTTCATTCTTAAATCGCACGCGGCAAGCTCATTTAAAGTAAACTCATACAGCCCTTTATTATCGGTCTTTACGAATATCTCGCCTTTTTCCTTAAGAACCCTGCAGTAGAGAGAAAGAAAGTCCCTGTATGTAAGCCTTCTCTTTGCGTGCTTGGTCTTAGGCCATGGGTCACTGAAATTTAAATATATTCTCGAAAGCTCGCCGTGGGTAAAAAACTCTTCAAGCCGCACCGCGTCACCGTCAATAAAGACGATGTTGGAAAGCCCTGACTCAACCGCCTTCTCCGCCGCCATTACAAGTGCGCCCTCTTCGCGCTCTATTCCTATAAATAATATATCCGGATTTTGCTCGGCTAATGTATTTATAAAACGTCCTTTTCCGCAGCCTATCTCCAGATGCACACAAGTGCCGCCAAAAGTCTCATTCCATTTGCCGCAGAGCTTTTCCGGCTCCTTGATGATTACGCTTTCACATCTCTCCAACCTGATACCCAGATTGGGCTTTTTTCTCATTCTCATTTTATTGTCCCTTAACCTTATTTTGAAAATTCGACATTAAAGTCTTACACATTATTATATAATGACTTGTACTTTTTTTCAATAAAATCCTCATCATTGTAAAAGACGGATTTTTAATATATAATATATGTTGCAAGGAGGCGCGTCTATTATGCCGCATTTTCACAAAAATGCCCGCAACTCGTGCGGGATGTGCTGTACGAAAATAGAAAATCTATCGGTAACCGTCGGGCGGCAAAAAATACTCAGTGACATTAATCTGCACATACACTGCGGTGAGCTCACTGCAGTCATCGGTCCAAACGGTGCCGGGAAATCCACACTCTTAAAAGCGATTTTAGGTGTTATGCCTCACAGCGGCTCGATACTTTTTACGGATGCAGATAACAACCGAACCACGCGCCCGCGTATAGGGTATGTGCCTCAGCATTTGGAGTTAGACCAAAACTCACCGATAAGTGTTATGGATTTATTCACGGTATCATCGTCAAAATTCCCGTCATGGTTGGGCGCACGAAAGAGTGACAAGGAAAAAGCCGCGGCTCTTTTGCAGGAAGTCAGTGCTGAGCATTTAATTGACCGAAAGGTGGGTGCACTCTCCGGCGGCGAGCTGCAGCGCGTTTTGCTCGCACTCGCCCTGCGAAACACGCCGGATATTCTTTTGCTCGATGAGCCGGTATCAGGTGTTGATTTAAACGGAATGGAGCTTTTTTACAAGGCTATCGACGATATTCGCTCACGCTATGACCTTACAATTATACTAATTTCCCATGATTTTGATATGGTAAAGAAATTTGCAGACCGCTCGGTTCTCTTAAACCAAAAGGTTTTGAGCGTGGGTGGTGTTGATGCAGTTCTCTCCTCCGAGGAGTTTAAAAAGCAGTTTAAGTACGGAGGTGTCATTGATGCAGACGATATATAACATCATGGACGCACTTCTTCCGTTTTCATTTTTAGAGCACACTTTCATGAAAAACGCGCTACTTGCGATACTTATTATAACGCCTCTTTTAGGACTTTTAGGCACGTTGGTTGTAAGTAACAAAATGGCGTTTTTTGCAGATACGCTCGGGCATTCCGCGCTTACCGGCATCGCAGTGGGTACAATGCTCGGAATTGGCGATGCAAAAATCTCCATGATAGTATTAGGTCTCATAATTGCGGTATGCTTAGTGCTGGTAAAAGGCAAAAACCGCGCTCCTACGGATACGACGATAAGCGTTTTTTCATCCACGGTAAGCGCTTTGGGAATAGTTTTACTTTCAAAAAACGGTGGATTTGCAAAATACACGAATTTTCTAATAGGCGATTTTCTAAGTGTATCCGCAAGCGACCTGCTGCTCGCCACAATAATTCTTGCAGTGGTTATATTATATTGGATATTTCTTTTCAATAAAACCTACATAGTAAGCATAAATCCAACTTTTGCACACAGCCTGGGGATAAACACCCGAGCAATTGAGCTCCTGTTCACCTGCCTGGTGGCAGTAGTTGTGATGACGGCAATATCGTGGGTGGGAATTCTTATAATAACCTCACTTCTGGTTCTGCCTGCAGCAACCGCGCGGATATTTTCATCTTCCATCAAAAACTATACTATAGTTTCGGTGATGCTCTCCCTTGCAAGCGGTATTTTCGGTCTGGTTCTATCCTACTACATGGGTTCGGCAACCGGTGCGACAATAGTTCTCGTCCTTGCGGTTTGCTATTTTACCTGCCTTGCGTTTTTTACAAAACAGTAAAAGAAAAAAATAAAAATCCTTGCAAAATGAATTTGCAAGGATTTTTTGTTTTTAATATTTTCTCTTCTTTGCACGAGCTGCTTCGCTCTTCTTACGACGTTTTACACTCGGGCTCTCATAGTGCTCTCTCTTACGAAGTTCGGAAAGAACGCCTGCCTTAGCGCAAGAACGCTTGAATCTTTTAAGTGCACTGTCTAAAGATTCATTTTCCTTGATTCGGACTTCTGACATTGTTATCCCTCCCTCCGCAACTGCGTGCCTGACACTTCTACAGACCTATAAAGTCTGAACATTATATATTATATTGAATTTTGCACTAACTGTCAATAGTATGTTTCAAATTATGTGAATTTTCTTTAAAAAACATTATCCACAGCCTACTGTGCATGTATTATTTAATGATTAAATTTACCAATTTGTTCTTAACTACAATTGATTTTACTATCTTTCCGCCCTCATTGAGTGCCTGAGCAACCTTTTCGGTCTCGCACGCTGCATCAATTACAGCCTGGTCCTCAGCATCCATGGGTACATTTATCTTTGCACGTACCTTGCCGCAAATCTGAACCGCCATCTCGACGGAGGACTCACGCGTTTTAGCCTCATCATATGTCGGCCACTTGGAAAGCGACAGCAAATCCTTCTCGCCGTACATCTCCCAAAGCTCTTCGGTCATATGCGGTGCAAAGGGGTTAAGGAGCTTTAAGAGGACCTTCATATCGCCGCGCGTTACTCCGTTATCCGAATAGTCGTTTACAAGAGCCATCATTGCAGCAATCGCGGTATTGAACTTAAGGTTTTCAATATCCTCGGTTACCTTCTTGATTGTTTTATGGATAGCCGCTTCATTTGCAGGTGAATAATCATCGTCATCGTCGGCACACTCTGCCAGATTCCAAACACGGTCGAGGAAGCGCTTGCAGCCCTTGACCGACTGCGAAGACCACGGTGCAGCCTTCTCGAAATCGCCTATAAACATGATATAGAGGCGCATGGTATCCGCACCATACTGAGCAACAATATCGTTCGGGTTTACGACATTTCCGCGGGACTTGGACATTTTTTCGCCACCCTCACCGAGTATCATGCCGTGGCTGGTTCTCTTCTGATAGGGCTCCTTTGTCGGAACTACGCCTATGTCGTAGAGGAACTTATGCCAGAAGCGTGAGTAGAGAAGATGCAGCGTGGTATGCTCCATACCGCCGTTGTACCAGTCAACCGGTGTCCAGAAATCGAGTGCTTCCTTGGACGCGGGGGCAGTGTCACAATTCGGGTCGGTATAGCGCAGGAAGTACCAGCTTGAGCCCGCCCACTGCGGCATTGTATCGGTTTCTCGTTTTGCCGGAGCTCCGCAATGCGGGCAGGTGGTGTTAACCCAATCCGTCATCTTAGCGAGCGGTGACTCACCGTTATCCGTGGGTTCGTAAGAGTCTACATCCGGAAGTACTACCGGCAGTTGCTCCTCTGGAACCGGAACCCAGCCGCACTTGTCGCAGTAAACGAGCGGAATCGGCTCACCCCAGTAACGCTGACGTGAAAATACCCAGTCACGTAGCTTGTAGTTGACCTTGGGATGGCCCAGGCCCTTATCTGCAAGCCACTTGGTTATTGCCTCTTTAGCCTCTGAAACTTCCATACCGTTTAAGAAATCCGAGTTTACCATTTTGCCGG
>JAZRUF010000093.1:0-7885 GCA_045652405.1 Eubacteriales bacterium
AGCGAATATGAAATATGTAACCCCAAGAGGACGATTTACAAAGCGTAAATTGCCTTATTGGGGTTTATTTTATACATATAAGATCTTTGAATTTTATAAGATATATCCTGAAAAACTTTTCTGTTATTTAAAATTTTCCGGCCATAACAAGTTTTTTATGAATGTTGATAATTGTATTTGCGGGTAAGTAATGGTATAATATACAAATATTGAGCCATATACAAAAGGAGAAAGATTCATGGATAAGTTAGTTGCGCAAATTATGAGTAAGGTAGTACTTTCGGATAAAACGGTGCATATAAAGCTTTTGGGTGACTCTATTACGCACGGTGTAGGTGGAACCGGGTTTGAACAGAACGGAGAGCCGATTGTAGAAGGTTTTTCGCGCAATAAAGACGGATATTGCTGGGCAAAGATGTTTAAACAACACATGGAAGAACAGTTTAACTGTACTGTTACCAATAATGCGTGTACCGGAACTACGATAGAGTTTATTATTGATAATTTTGATAAACTTGTCTCTGAAGAAGACGATATTGTAATATGTACAATAGGAACGAATAACCGACATCAGTATTTTACTGACGGTCCGCAAAAAACAAAACGTGAACATATGTCTGATTTTTATACTAACATTATTAAATTAAACAGTATGTTTCAACGAGCTGGAAAGGATGTAATTTTTGTTGCAAACATCCCGGCTTCCGCAGAGAATGAAAAAGACGGTCCTGATTATTGGAGTATATTCCATATGAATGATGTTAATGATATTTATATGAAAGCGTCAGTAGAGTGCGGATTTCCGTTTATCAGTATGTATTTACGGCTTCTTGAATATTGTGAAATGAAAAATATAAGTGTTGATTCGCTTTTGGCTGACGGATTGCATCCGAATGACAAAGGATACGAAATAATGTTCCGTCTTATCTTAAGTGAGTTAGGTATCGGTAGACGAGTTTCGGTTTCATAGTAATACTGTATTCCGGATGTAAAAGATTTTTAAATGAAGAATTGTTGACAAACGTTTTTATGTGTGATAAAATACAATAAAAGCAAAGAACGGAAAAAAGTAAGCTGCAGATGGAGCAAAGAGAAACGGCGGTTGGTGTAAGCCGGAGTCCTGAGGTTGTCTGAATACGTTCCGGGAGCTGCAAAAGGGAAGTTTAGTGTTAAATCAACTTTTGTCGGTTGCGCCCGTGACAGCGCGTGAGTAGCATGGTAGTACGGTTTTTATTTATGTGTACTCAATGAGGCAGGTCACCGTGAGGTGTCTGTAAACTGAGGTGGTAACACGGCTTTATTGTCCGTCCTCTGATTAATTTCAGGGAGACGGTTTTTTTATTGCCTTCCGTCTCCTGAGAAAACAAAAATTTTATTATGGAAGGATGGTAAAAATGGCAGTAAAAATTATTTTGTTGGTCGTGTTCTTTGGTATCATGGTAGGTGTAGGCTTCTATTGCAAAAGGCATACAACGGACGTTTCCGGGTTTGTTCTTGGCGGCAGAAGTGTGGGTCCGTGGCTTACGGCATTTGCATACGGAACATCTTACTTTTCGGCGGTTATTTTTGTAGGTTATGCAGGGCAGTTCGGTTGGAAGTTTGGAATTGCATCCACTTGGATTGGTATAGGAAATGCGCTTATCGGTTCGCTTCTTGCGTGGGTAATCCTGGGTCGAAGAACCAGACTTATGACGCAACACTTGGATTCCTCGACTATGTCCGAGTTCTTCGGAACGCGCTACGGCAGTAATGCGCTTAAAGTTATATCTTCGATTATTATATTTATATTCTTAATCCCTTACACCGCATCGCTCTACAATGGACTTTCGCGCCTCTTTTCGATGGCATTTAATGTTGATTACGCAGTTTGCGTTATCATAATGGCAATACTTACAGGTGTTTACGTTATTGCAGGCGGATACATGGCTACAGCGATAAACGATTTTATTCAGGGAATTATAATGCTCGGCGGAATTGTAGCTGTTATTGCGGCGGTTCTCAATTTAAACGGTGGCTTTATGGGCTCTTTAGATGCGCTTGCACAAGTTTCTGACCCTGCTGTTTCTACTACTCCGGGAGTTTTTGCATCATTCTTTGGACCTAATCCTACGGAGCTTTTAGGCGTTGTAATACTTACGTCTCTCGGAACATGGGGGCTTCCGCAGATGGTTCAGAAGTTCTATGCAATCAAGAGCGAAAAAGCTATTAATAAGGGAACGATTATCTCAACAATTTTCGCTCTTATCGTCGCAGGCGGGTGCTACTTCCTTGGCGGTTTCGGAAGAATAGTAGAGGTCAATAACATAACCGGTGCTAATGGTGGAATTGTTTATGATGCAATTATCCCGTCAATGATTGAACAGTTACCAGAGGTTCTTATAGCGATTGTTATTATTTTGGTTCTTTCAGCTTCTATGTCAACTCTCTCGTCCTTGGTTCTTGCGTCAAGCTCAACCGTAACTATCGACCTAATCAAAGATAATATCGTAAAAAATATGAGCGATAAAAAACAGGTTTTAGTCATGAGAGTCTTGGTTGTTATATTTATAGCTATTTCGGCTATAATCGCCATTATGCAGTATAAGAGCGCAAGCAACTTTATTGCCCAGCTTATGGGAATTTCATGGGGCGCACTCGCAGGTGCATTCCTTGCACCGTTCCTCTATGGTTTGTACAGTAAAAATACTACAAAAGCATCAGTTTATGTTTGCATGTTCTTCGGTGCGGGGATAATGACTCTCAATATGCTCTTTAGAGGGGCATTCCCGACTATTCTTCAGTCACCCATAAATTGTGGCGCATTTGCAATGCTTGCCGGTTTAGTCATAGTTCCGCTTGTAAGCCTTGTGACCAAGAAGCCGGATAAAGAAATTGTTGATGACATGTTCTCGTGCTATGATAATAAGGTAGTTACTACTGCCAAGGAGACACTTGGCGAATAAAAGATTAAATGAAATGCGGAGGGCTTTTCTGCGTTTCATACCTTTGCAAAAGGAAAGGGGAAATTATTGTGCCTATTACAGATTTTCTTGAAAGAAATGCCAGATTGCATCCCAATGATGTAAGTCTGGTTGAGGTTAATCCTGCAAATCAGCCGGGGACAGATGTTTCTTGGCGTGAGTATAGCCTCATCGAGTCCTCAAACGGAGGAAAGTACAGACGTGAACTTACGTGGAAAGAATTTGACACAACGGCAAACCGTTTTGCAAACCTTCTTTTAACACGTGGAGTAAAAAAAGGCGATAAAGTGGCAATTCTCATGATGAATTGTATCGACTGGTTGCCGATATATTTTGGAATTCTGAAATCAGGCGCAATTGCAGTTCCCATGAACTTTAGATTTTCTGCAGATGAGATTGAGTATTGCTCGGATCTTGCAGATATTTCAATCCTGGTTTTTGGCCCTGAATTTACCGAGCGCCTTGAAAAGGTTTTGCCCAAACTCAGAATTAAACACTATTTCTACGTCGGTGAAGACACTCCGCCTTTTGCTGATAATTATGAGAGCATGATAACGTATTGCTCATCAGTTGCTCCTGCTGTTGAGATTAACGACGAGGATGACGGCGCAATTTATTTTTCCTCCGGAACCACGGGCTTCCCTAAAGCGATTCTCCACCGCCACAGAGCACTTGTTGCATCATGTCAGGTAGAGCAGAAGCATCATTCGCAGAATAGGGAAGATGTGTTCTTGTGCATACCTCCGCTTTATCATACCGGAGCAAAGATGCATTGGTTTGGTTCCCTTATCTCTGGGTCAAAGGCCGTAATTTTAAGAGGTATTAAACCTGAGTGGATTCTCCAAACGGTATCTGACGAAAAAGCGACTATTGTGTGGCTTCTTGTGCCGTGGGCACAGGATATTCTCGATGCAATAGAGCGTGGGGAAATTAACCTTTCAGACTATAGGCTTTCACAGTGGAGACTTATGCATATCGGTGCTCAGCCGGTACCGCCGTCGCTAATAAAGCGTTGGAAAGAAGTCTTTCCGAACCATGAGTATGACACCAACTACGGTCTGAGCGAGTCTATTGGTCCCGGTGCTGTCCATCTGGGTGTTGAAAACATTCATAAGGTAGGCGCAATCGGAATTCCCGGATATAACTGGCAGGTCAAAATAGTAAATGACGAGGGTAACGAAGCTGCGCAAGGTGAAGTAGGTGAGCTCTGCCTTAAGGGTGACGGCGTAATGAAATGCTATTATAAAAACCCTGAGGCTACGCGTGAGGTGCTTACGCCTGACGGTTGGCTGTATACCGGAGATGTTGCGCGACAGGATGAGGATGGATTTATCTATTTGGTTGACCGTAAGAAGGATGTAATAATCGTCGGCGGTGAAAATATATATCCGGTGCAGATTGAGGATTTCCTCCGTGCGCATGAAAAGGTAAGTGACGTCGGCGTTATTGGTTTGCCGGATGAGAGACTCGGCGAGATTACAGCGGCAATTATCCAGCTTAAGGACGGCATGACGGCAACGGAAGAAGAGATGCGCGAATATTGCATGGCTCTTCCGAGATATAAGCGTCCCAAGCAGATTGTTTTTGCGGATATTCCGAGAAACGCGACCGGTAAAATCCAGAAAAACGCACTGCGCGAAAGATACGGTGCAGCAAGACTTGTAGAAGCGGAAACCACAAAGTAAAAAGAAACCACGACTGTTACCTGACAGTCGTGGTTTTTGCGCATTATCGGTAATTTAAGTATTCCATAAAACGCTTTGCGGCGAGAGATGCGCTTTTTCTGCTTTTAAATGCAAGACCTATATCTCGCCATGCAGGGACATTAAGCTCTTTGGCAACTATCTTATACGGAACACGTTTTAAAATAAGCTGGGGAAGTATGCTTATGCCTAAGCCACTTTCTACCATAGACATGATTGCATAGTCGTCCCAAGTCGTAAAATGAACTTTCGGTATAAGATTGTTTCTCTCAAAAATTTCGGAAACCTCGGCTTTTGCACCTTTTTCAAGTAACATGAACGGTTCATCGCACAGGGCGGTTACCGGAACTTTATCGCAAGCGCAGAGTTGATGGTTTTCAGGAAGTATTGCAACAAGTTTTTCACGCTGCAAGAATATTGTTTCAAGCTCCGGATGAGTAGGAAGGCGTATAAACCCGCAATCCACACTGCCGTTTAAAATCCATTCCTCAATTTCGGTGTAATCGCCGAGCAAAAGCTCATATGCTATATTTGGATACGCTTTTTGAAATTCTTTTATTATACTTGGAAGCCAGTGCGTAGCAACGCTTGAAAATGTCCCTATTCTTATAATGCCTGATTGTAATCCGTTTAATTCATCTATCTGATTTTGAAGCTTCTCATAGTCGCTTACCACACTTTTGGCAAGCGGCAGAAGCTTTTTTCCGTCAGATGTGAGCTTCACACCGCCTTTGTTGCGCTCAAGTAAGATAACCTGCCATTCCTTTTCCAGGTCGTTTATCATTCGGCTTATCCCGGATTGCGAGTAGTGCAGCAGCTCAGATGCTTTTGTAAAACTTCCGCATTCAACAGTTTTTACAAAGGCGATATATTTTTGAATATTCATATCCATAAAACTAACCCTCATTTAATATCTGTTTTTGTAATGATTATTATGAAAAATATTTGCTTTTCTCATTGTTGGAAATATGATACACTATATTAGTAAAAAAAGCAAGCGGGATTAAAGATATATTTATTAAAGCTTGTAAAATTATTATGTCAGGAGTTGATATTATGAGGATTTCAGAGGTTGCAATATTTATTTTATACTTCCTCGGCATGCTTGGTATCGGCGTGTATTTCTTCGTAAAGAGCAAAAATGGTGGTGAAAAAACATATTTTCTCGGCGACCGAAAAATGGGTGCATGGGTAGGAGCACTTTCAGCGGGTGCATCGGATATGAGTGCATGGGTGCTTATGGGGCTCCCTACATCCGTGTACGCTTTAGGCTTGGGTCAGGTTTGGATACCTGTCGGTCTTGCTATAGGTTATACGATAAGCTGGCTGGTTCAGGCACCCAGACTTCGCAAGTTCTCAATTGTAGCAAACGATTCCATAACCATACCGCAGTATTTGACTAACAGATTTTTGTCTAAGTCAAAGGCATTGCAGATAATTTGCGCGGTTATTTTCCTTGTTGCGTATACAATTTACGCTGCATCAAGCGTTAAAGCTTGCGGAACACTGTTCAATACCGTTATAGGTATCGACCAGACGGTTGCAATGTACATAGCTGCATTCATTATTATCGGTTATACATTCCTTGGCGGCTTCTCCGCTGTTTGCTGGACTGATTTTGTTCAGGCTTTGCTTATCATCGGTGCAATGTTTATAGCACCTATATTTGCAACCTCTATGATTGAGGCGGCATCAGTTTCAAATATTGAGCCGGGTTACTGGAACGCATTTTCAAGCTGGAAGGACATCGCTTCCGGTCTTGCATGGGGTCTTGGCTACTTTGGTATGCCGCATATCATTATCCGCTTTATGTCCATCAGATCTCATAAAGAACTGAAGAAATCTGCAAAAATTGGAATTGCATGGACTATTCTCATCGTTATCTTTGCAGCACTCATCGGCATTATCGGACGTATGTATTTAGGATATGACCAGCACATTGTAGATAATTCACTTGTATTTATTAACATGGTACGTGAAATATTCCCGGGCGAGCTTTTGGGCATCATATCCGGCTTACTTCTTTCTGCAGTCCTTGCTGCTTCTATGAGCACGGCGGACAGCCAGCTCCTTTCGGCAGCGTCTGCGTTTGCAAGTGATTTATATAAGCCGGTATTTCGTAAAGATAAGGCAAGCGAAAAGGAGATGCTTTGGGCAGGGCGTTTTGTTGTTCTTGCGGTTGCCGTTGTAGCACTTATCATTGCTGCAAATCCGAATGCGGGTTCAATCATGGATATGGTTTCAAACGCATGGGGCGTATTTGGTGCGGCGTTCGGTCCGACAATTATGCTCAGCTTATTCTGGAAGCGCTTTAACTTCAAGGGCGCGGTTGCCGGTATCTTGGTTGGTGCAATTGTTGATATTGGATGGCTTGTTCTCTTCTCAAGCTTTGGTCTTTACGAATTGCTTCCGGGCTTTGTTGCAGGTCTTATAGCGGCAGTAGTTGTAACTCTTTGCACGAAGAAGCCGTCAGAAGAAGTAGAAGAGCTCTTTGATAAAGCAGTTGCTTACGAGCAATAATAATTGCATTAAAAAGCTAACCGATGTAAAATCGGTTAGCTTTTTCTCAGTTGCAAGGTGGGTTTTATTATGGTAACAATGCTTTTAATTTTAATATTCCTGTTTTTTCTTATTACGTATGCGACGTACTATATAACGTTTTTTTCATCACCCATTAACAGGAAAGATATAATGTCTTTGCCACCGGGCAAGCAGTTTAAGGAAAAAAGCCAAAGAATGGGCGAAATTATACGCGAGCTTGAGACTGTACCATTTGAAAAGGTGAGTACTACGTCTTTTGATAATTTAAAGCTTGTTGCTCGATATTACCATGTTAAAGACGGTGCGCCGCTTCATATCCAATTCCATGGATACCGCGGCAGTGGTGTGCGTGATTTTTGCGGAGGCAATAAGATAGCGCGCGAGATGGGACATAATGTTCTCCTTGTAACTCAACGCGCAAGCGGTGAAAGCGGAGGGAGAACGATTACTTTCGGAATTAAAGAATATCGTGACTGTTTGTCATGGATAGAGTATGCCATTATGCGTTTTGGTTGCGATACAACAATAATTTTATCCGGTATTTCAATGGGCGCAGCAACCGTATTAAAAGCTTCTGGCGAAGCTTTGCCTGAAAACGTTGTGGGAATTATAGCGGATTCACCGTATTCCTCTGCAGAAAAAATTATAAAAAAGGTATGTAAGGATATAGGCTTGCCACCG
>JAZRUF010000094.1:0-4361 GCA_045652405.1 Eubacteriales bacterium
GTTGTTGCCGGTGTTCGTACACCAATGCCTATCGCTCAGATGGCAGAAAAATTCCCCGAAGCTTTTGAAGAATTCAATAAAGTTTGTGCTATCCTCGAAGATCACTATCGTGATATGCAGGATATGGAATTCACAATTGAAAACAGAAAACTCTACATGCTTCAGACCAGAAATGGTAAGAGAACTGCTAAAGCTGCTCTCAAAATTGCATGTGACCTCGTTGATGAAGGTATGATCGATAAGAAAAAAGCTGTTGCTATGATCGATCCCAGAAACCTCGATACACTTCTCCATCCCCAGTTCGACGCTAAAGCTATTAAAGCTGCAACTCCCCTTGGCAGAGGTCTTGGTGCTTCTCCCGGTGCCGCTTGCGGTAAAGTAGTATTCACAGCAGAAGACGCAGAAAGCTGGAATAACAGAGGAGAAAAAGTTATCCTTGTTCGTCTCGAAACATCACCTGAAGATATCACAGGTATGAAAGCTTCTCAGGGTATCCTCACCGTTCGTGGCGGTATGACCTCTCACGCAGCCGTTGTTGCTCGTGGTATGGGTACTTGCTGCGTATCTGGTTGCGGCGAAATCAAAATGGACGAAGAGAACAAGAAGTTCGAGCTTGGCGGTAAAACCTACCACGAGGGCGACTTCATCTCTATCGATGGTTCTACAGGTAATATTTACGACGGTATCATTCCTACCGTTGATGCTGAAATCGCTGGCGAGTTCGGCAGAATTATGGCTTGGGCTGACAAGTACAGAACCCTCAAGGTTCGTACCAATGCAGATACTCCTGCAGACGCTAAAAAAGCTCGCGAGCTTGGCGCTGAGGGTATCGGTCTTTGCCGTACCGAGCACATGTTCTTCGAGGCAGAGAGAATTGCTGCTTTCCGTGAGATGATTTGTGCTGACACTGTTGAAGAAAGAGAAGCTGCTCTTGATAAGATTATGCCTTATCAGCAGGGCGACTTTGAAAAACTTTACGAGGCTCTTGAGGGCTGCCCCGTAACCATCCGTTTCCTCGACCCACCTCTCCACGAGTTCGTACCTACCGAGGAAGCTGATATCGAAGCTTTAGCTAAGGCTCAGGGCAAAACCGTTGCTGACATTAAAGCTATTATCGATTCCCTCCACGAGTTCAACCCAATGATGGGTCACCGTGGTTGCCGTCTTGCAGTTACCTATCCTGAAATTGCAAAGATGCAGACTAAAGCTGTTATCCGTGCAGCTATCAATGTAAAGAAAGCACATCCCGACTGGAACCTCGTTCCCGAAATCATGATTCCTTTAACCGGCGAAGTTAAGGAAATGAAATTCGTTAAGGATGTTGTTGTTGCTACTGCTGATGCTGAAATCGCAGCTGCAGGCGCAGACCTCAAGTACGAGGTTGGTACCATGATTGAGATTCCAAGAGCATGTATCACTGCTGACGAAATCGCAAAAGAGGCTGAGTTCTTCTGCTTCGGTACTAACGACCTTACCCAGATGACCTTCGGCTTCAGCCGTGACGATGCTGGTAAGTTCCTCGATGCTTACTATGATACCAAGATTTACGAGAACGACCCATTTGCAAAGCTTGACCAGAACGGTGTAGGCGCACTTATGGAAATGGCTGTTACCAAGGGTAAGGCTGTTCGTCCTGAGATGCACCTCGGCATCTGCGGCGAGCACGGCGGCGACCCAACATCTGTTGAGTTCTGCCACAAGATCGGTCTTAGTTACGTATCTCGCTCACCATTCCGCGTGCCCATCGCACGTCTCGCCGCCGCCCAGGCTGCAATCCGCGATCAGAAGTAAGAAAAAATTCGCATAAAATAAGGTTGTTTAACTAACCGAAACCCGCTTGCTAATATGGCTTAGTAAGCGGGTTTCTTGCATTTTTTAACCTAAATTTTTCAAGAAATTAAAATTAAGACTTGATGACGAGCTCGTCATCATTTATAATAAATTCATGGAGGTGAGCCAATGAGGAAAAAGACTACAATGGACGTTTGTGCAGAACTTGGCGTGTCCAGAACAACTCTTAAAGGCTGGGTATACGATATTCTTGACCGAACTCAAGAGCAAAACGATAAAACGGTATTAGAGTTCACTGAAGATGAAATCGCTAAACTTTGGTTGATTCGTTTTTACAAACAACAAAAATATAGCAACAGCCAGATCAAAGAATGTCTAAACAGCCCTGATTTCAATATGCAAAGTAGTTTAAGCGCACAAATAAATGAATTGGTTGCCCAAAAAGAAGAAATAGAAAATCTTATAAAAGTTGCAAACATAATGAAAGATACGGGTCTTCCCCCTGCTTCAATACGATTTGGTTTTGATAATACAGGCAAACCAAAATACGAATGGCTGCTTACATTTCTTGAAAATGTGTTTAAAAACGCGATTTTGATTTCTCAAGAAAACATAAACATATATAAAACCATTACTGAAGAAGATGTCAAATTATTAAATGACAACTTTAAAAAATTGATGCGCATAGCAGAAACGAAAATTGGACCAGAATATTCTCGGGCTCAAGCAGCTGCCAAAGAAATACACAAGGTTATAAGCAAATATATTACGGGGTCAGTTGTTGTACTTTCTTGGAATCTGGTTTCTTTTGCACCGGGAACTGATTATGCTAAAAACATAGATAATAAATTTGGCGAAGGTTGCGCCGAATATTTATATAAGGTAATGCATCTATATTGTAAGCAAAATTCTAATAACGATCTTGATAGACTTTACTCAAGCGCTATGAAAATACTTGAAAGTCTAGAACTTCACCATTTCAAAGAAAACTCTGACGAAGTGCAGGACGAAGTAAATAAACTTTTTCGTTTCGTAAAGAAGGTAAATAAACGACCAAATGAAGAATGTATTTCGATTTTACGCAAATTTGGTGAAATCGTAAAAAATGACGAAATGCGAAATTTATTTGATAATAGTCCTAATAAATTTTATACTTGGTTTATACCAAGAGCTATAGAAATTTATTGTGATAATGCAATTAATAATCTATAGTGAAACATGTAAAATTAAATAATATGTAAGCAAAAGCCGATGAGCAATACTCATCGGCTTTATCATTTCCATAGGTACTGATATATCTGCTCATATGGAAATAGTCGCAACAAATCACAAAATAAAACAATAAAAATACTGCAAACGCAAGATTTTTGCTGAAAACTGTTGAGTGTTGAAAATAAATATGCTATAATACAAATTAATGATGATATGCAAAATTATAATTATTTTGAGGTGTATTATGGCTGCAAGTTATAAGAAGTTATTTAAACTCTTAATCGACCGCGACATGAAGAAAAAAGAACTCGCCGAAAAGGCCGGCATTAGCATTGCCACCATTACAAAAATGGGTAAAGACGGCGCCGTTGTCTCCAGCGATGTTCTAGTTAAAATTTGTTCTGCACTTGAGTGCACGATGGATGATATTGTCGAGATTGTACCAGAAACAGTGTGAAGAAACCATTGCAAAACACAATACTAATAAACGGGGTAACTATCATGAATTTACAAACATTATCTTCTGAAGGAAAAATTGCATACTTAATTAAACCGATACTTAAAGTTCTGCAAGAAGCAGGTGGTCAATTGGAACGTTCTGAAATTAAAGAACGTATCGCTGATATGGATGACCAAATTGCCGAGTATTCCGTGCTTGAAAAGAAATCAAAGCAAACCGGAAACACTTATAAAGAGTTTAATTTTAAATTCAACTTTGCCATTAAAGATCTGTTCTTTAATGATTTGCTAACATATACCGATTCATCCCCTGTCACTTTAACAGAAAAAGGATTGTATCTCGATGTGGATAATCTTGATGTTCAAAAGGAAATCATTGAACCTTCTAAGAAGCATTGGGAAGCACTTAGCCAAAACAACAAAAAGAACAAAACGGTTGATGTCAGCGATAATGAAGAAGAAACCCAGGCAGAAGAAAAAATCAAGGATGATTTTAAAGAGAATTTGCTTGCAGCTATTGCTAAAATGTCTCCCAAAAAGTTCGAAGCTTTTTCGAGAGCCTTGTTAAACCGTATGGGTGTTGAATTCACTGAAAAAGGTGTGCAAATTAGCAATGATGGTGGTATCGACGGATACGGCTACCACATTGATGCAAACGATTTTAGAACAACAAGGGTTGTTATTCAGTGCAAAAGATACAATGTGGCTCCCGTGTCCGAGCCGGAAATAAATCAATTTTTAGGCGCTATGAATAAGTACCAAGCAGACTACGGTGTGTTCATTACCAACGGTAGATTTACAAATGCTGCCAAGAACGCAGCAAGAGAAGGATCACCTATCACTTTGATTGACGGTAACGAATTGGTAAGACTCGTTATACGATACGAACTGTATATAAC
>JAZRUF010000095.1:0-26345 GCA_045652405.1 Eubacteriales bacterium
CGTCTGGGTTTTTTTGATAAAAATAGAGTAGAGCTTGCACCGGGACAAATTTTCACTCTCACCTCCAAAGAAGTTGTCGGAAACGAAGAGCGGGTAAGTATAAGCTATGAAGGGCTTCCCAAGGAAGTGGAAATCGGCACCCGTATCCTCATTGATGACGGTCTTATCGAAATGGAAGTCGAGGAGAAAAACGGCGATGAGGTTAAATGCCGTGTAAAAAACGGCGGAATTGTGTCTGACAGGAAATCTGTAAACGTACCCGATATTACGCTAAACGTCCCATTCGTAAGCGATAAAGATAGGCAGGATTTGCTTTTTGGCATTGAGCAGGATGTTGACTTTATTGCAGCATCTTTTACCAGAAGTGCTGCGGATATTTTGGAAATGAAGCGTATTCTTGAAGCTAATAACGGCGGCGGAATACAGCTTATAGCTAAAATAGAAAACGGTGACGGTGTCAGGAATGTTGATGAGATACTCGAGGTCTGTGACGGAATAATGATTGCCCGCGGCGATATGGGTGTTGAAGTACCGTTTGAAGAGCTTCCCAATATCCAAAAGAAGCTCATAAGCAAGTGCTACCGTACCGGAAAGCGTGCAATAACCGCAACACAAATGCTCGACTCCATGATAAAAAATCCAAGGCCAACACGTGCGGAGACCACGGATGTTGCAAATGCGGTCTATGACGATACCAGCGCCATAATGCTCTCCGGTGAAACCGCCGTAGGTAAATATCCTATTGAAAGTTTAAAAACCATGTCTCTCATTGCAGAACGTGCGGAACAGGAAGTCGATTACGTAGCAAAATTAAAGGAAATGCCCGGATTTCGTATGCCGAGCATTGCAAATGCAATTGCCCATGCTACCTGCTCGACTGCACATGACTTGGGCGCAGCTGCGATTATTAATTTCACCCGGTCAGGAAACAGCGCACGCATGATTTCAAGCTACCGTCCAAAGTGTCCGATAATTTCATGCACAGAGATTAAAAAAAATTTTTATCAGATGTCAATGTCTTGGGGATTGGTACCGGTTATGGCACGTGAACAGAGTAACACCGATGAGCTTTTTGCTCATGCAGTGGAGCGCGCGCTGAGCACCGGTCTTGTAAAGCAAGGAGACCTTACGGTTCTTACCGCCGGCGTTCCTGTAGGAGTGAGCGGCTCAACCAATATCCTCAAGGCTCACGTTATCTGCGAAAACGTATAAGCCTTGCAATATCTTGCAGACAGTATGACTAAAATGAATGAGATGGCTGAATGCTTGAAACGCAAATGTTTTCACGCCTATCATCTTTTTTGACAATAGAAAACCATTATTGATGAGTGTAATACAATTGAGGGGAATAAACAATGACCATCATTGAAAATAAAATCAGAGACAAGCTGTTTTCTCTTCAGGATGTCGGATACAAGGATTTTCATTCTCGCCTGATGCCGACGGTTGAAAAAGAGCGGATAATCGGAGTGCGTACACCAGACCTTCGCAAGTATGCGGCAGAGATTTCAGGCACTAAAGAAGCGGAAGAGTTTTTAAAAGCTCTTCCGCATTACTATTACGAGGAAAATAACCTCCATGCCTTTTTAATTGAAAAGATAACGGATTATGATGTGCTTATCCGCAGATTGGATAAATTTTTGCCGTGTGTTGATAATTGGGCAACGTGTGATATGATGTCACCAAAAATCTTTGGACGTAACTTATCTCGCTTACATAGCAAGATAACCGAATGGCTTTCTTCTGAAAATACATACGCCGTACGTTTTGCCATTGTAATGCTGATGAAGCTTTACTTAAGCGACGAAGCCTTCTTGCCCGAATACGCAAAATGGGTGGCTAACGTAAAAAGCGAGGAGTATTATATTAAAATGGCGGTTGCCTGGTATTTTGCAACCGCTCTCTGCTTTCAATATGACACTGTAATTGCGTATTTAACCGAGCGTAGGTTAGATGATTGGACGCATAATAAAACCATCCGTAAGGCCATTGAAAGCAGGCGCATTACGGATGATTGTAAGAATTATCTGAGAACTCTGCAGGTGTAGTCTAATCAATTAAAATAGAAAGAAGCTCAGCGGGGGTATCTGCAAATTTGCGTCCGCCGCTTTTTTCTAAAACCTCGCGTGAACGGAACCCCCAGGTCACGCATATGCAGTCAAGTCCTGCTGCATCGGAAACTTTTATATCCCCCTCAGAATCGCCTATGTAGACTGATTCGCATACAGATACACCCAACTCATCAAGTGCTGCAAAAACCATATCCGGAGCCGGCTTGCGTTTTATGTCGGGTGTCTCACCGAGTGCAGTCTTAATTCTCTCGCCAAAATAAAAAGTGTTTAACTCTTTGACCGCAGCATCAAATTTGTTTGATACAATCGCGGTTTTTATCCCTTTCGCATTTAAAGCATCCAACACCTTGAGAATTCCGTCGTAGGGTTTTGTTTTACAACGCGAATGTGCGGCATAATACGGCTTGAAAGTTTTCAAAACTTCATTTATCGTTTCTTCATCACATCCGTCGGGAACTGACCTTGAAATCAGGTTTGCCACACCATTTCCAACGAATGAGCGTATTTCATCTACCGTGCGCTTGGGAAATGAATGAAATTCCAACGCGTAATTTACCCCATCGGCCAAATCGTCAAGCGTATCCAGAAGAGTGCCATCCAAGTCAAATATCACAGCTTTGTATTTCATTTATACAAACCTCCTGAATTAAACCCTTAGGCCGTTTTTATCCGACCTAAGGGTTTAGTGTGTTTTAATTCTTTTTTACGCCTAATGTTATCTTTTCACCGTTAATATCCCATTCCATAGAGAAACCGTCCATCTGACCGTTTACTATGCTGTCAGCTAAAACATCCGAGGATATTTTAGCACCATTGTTTGCAAGAACGTTTGCGATGGTCTCGCTGCCTATGTGATATACGATTATGTGGTCCATAACCTCAAATCCGGCTTCCTTGCGCATGGACTGGATTTTGCTTACCAACTCACGAACATAACCCTCTTCAATAAGCTCATCGGTGAGCTCAGTATCAAGAACTACGGTAATACCGCGGTCTGAAAGTGCCGCAAAACCGTCTTTCTGCGCCGTGTCGATAAGAAGCTCTTCTTCTGTAAGCTTAACATCGCCTGTAGACAGCGTAACAGTTAAAAATCCGGTTTCATCAAGCTCTTTCTTAGCTGCAGTTCCGTCAAGCTCAGCAAGTACATTGCGAAGCTCACCAAGCTGCTTTCCAAATTTCTGACCTAAAAGCTTAAGCTGCGGCTTGAAGGTGTAGGATATAAATTCTGAGCTGTCCTTTACAAAGCTCATGCTCTTTACATTTAATTCATCCAGAATAATTTGCTGATAGAGAGCATCAAGCTCGCGCTCAGCCTGAACAAACATTTTTGCAAGGGGCTGACGGTTTTTGCGATTTCCTGCGTTACGTGCTGCACGTCCCAAAGTTACAATCTGTAAAAGCTCGTCCATATCCTGCTCGAGCGATGCGTCAATCCATGCCTCATCCGCTACCGGATAATCGCAAAGGTGTACACTCTCGGGTGCAGACTTGTCAATGTTACATACAAGGTTCTGGTAAACATCTTCGCAAATAAACGGAGTCAGCGGAGCTGCAAGCTTTGCAAGCGTGGTCAGAGCAGTGTAGAGCGTCATGTAAGCGCTTATCTTGTCATCAGTAAGCTCGGTTGCCCAGAAACGCTCACGGCTGCGGCGTACGTACCAATTGCTCAAATCGTCAATGAAATCCTGCAGTACGCGGGTTGCCTCCGGAATTAAATAGTTCTCAAGGCAATTGTCAACCTCTTTTATCAGGGAGTTCAGGCGGCTGAGTACCCAGCGGTCCATAACCGTAAGCTTATCGCGCTCAAGCGTGTACTTGGTCGGGTCAAAGTTATCAATATCCGCATAGAGGACATAGAAAGCATATGTGTTCCAGAACGTGGAGAGAAATTTACGCTTACCCTCAACAACAGCTTTCTCATGGAAACGGTTGGGCAGCCACGGAGCGGAGTTGCTGTAGAAATACCAGCGGATTGCATCGGCTCCGAATTTCTCAAGTGCGTCAAATGGGTCAACCGCATTGCCCTTTGATTTTGACATCTTCTGACCGTTCTCATCCTGAACGTGACCTAAAACGATTACGTTTTTATAAGGAACTTCATTGAAAAGAAGTGTCGAGATTGCAAGGAGTGAATAGAACCACCCGCGCGTCTGGTCAACTGCCTCAGATATGAAGTCGGCAGGGAACTGCTGCTCGAAAAGGTCCTTATTTTCAAACGGATAGTGGTGCTGAGCAAACGGCATCGCGCCCGAGTCAAACCAGCAGTCAATAACCTCGGGAACACGCTTCATCTGCTTTCCACACTTCTCACAAGTGATAGTCACCGCGTCTACATATGGACGGTGCAGCTCAATCTCATCCGGGCAGTTGGGTGACATTTTTTTGAGCTCTTCAATGCTTCCAATTGCATGGCGGTGTCCGCACTCACATTCCCAGATGTTGAGCGGAGTACCCCAATAACGGTTACGGCTTACGCCCCAGTCCTGAAGATTTTTAAGCCAATCGCCGAAACGGCGCTCACCGATGCTTGACGGCATCCAGTTGATGGTATTGTTTAAGCGAATCATGTCATCCTGAACCTCGCGCATGCGGATAAACCATGACTCCTGCGCATAGTAGATGAGCGGAGTGTCACAACGCCAGCAGAAAGGATAGCTATGCTCAAACTTCGGTGCTGCAAACAACAGACCGCGTGCGTCCAAGTCCTTAAGAACTTCAGGGTCCGCATCCTTGCAGAATACGCCCGGCCATGCGGTTTCCTTGGTCATCTCACCCTTGGCATCTACAAGCTGAACCAGCGGGAGATTGTAGTTACGGCCAACCTGCGCGTCATCTTCACCGAAAGCCGGAGCGATATGAACGATACCCGTACCGTCAGTCAGGGTTACGTAGCTATCGCAAGTTACATACCAGCACTTTTCAGCAGGGGATACGAAGTCAAAGAGCGGCTCGTATTCCTTGTATTCCAAATCTTTTCCGACGAATTTTTCGAGTATCTCGCACTCTTCGCCCAAAACCGAGTTTACCAAAGCTTCCGCCATGTAATAAACCGTGTCACCGTTTTTGCATTTTACATAGCTTTCAACCGGGTTTACGCACAGTGCAACGTTTGACGGAAGAGTCCACGGCGTAGTCGTCCATGCAAGGAAGTATGCATCTTCGCCCTTGACCTTGAACTTGACAACCGCAGAACGCTCTTTTACGTCTTTATATCCCTGAGCAACCTCGTGGCTGGAAAGGGGAGTTCCGCAGCGTGGGCAGTAGGGAACAATCTTAAATCCCTTGTAGAGCAGTCCACGTTCCCAAATCTTTTTCAGTGCCCACCACTCGGATTCAATAAAGTCATTGTGATAGGTAACATAAGGGTCATCCATATCTGCCCAGAAGCCGACGGTCTTGGAAAAGTCTTCCCACATGCCCTTATATTTCCAAACACTTTCTTTACATTTCTCGATAAACGGCTCAAGACCGTATGCCTCAATCTGCTCCTTGCCGTCGATATTGAGAAGCTTCTCAACCTCCAGCTCAACCGGCAGACCGTGGGTGTCCCAACCTGCTTTTCTCGGAACCTGATAGCCCTTCATTGTGCGGTAACGCGGAATCATGTCCTTAATAACGCGGGTGAGAACATGTCCGATATGCGGCTTTCCGTTAGCAGTCGGCGGACCGTCATAGAAGGTATAGGTAGGACCTTCTTTGCGTGACTCGATGCTCTTTTCAAAGATTTTGTTTTCTACCCAGAATTTCGCAGTTGCTTTTTCGCGCTCAACGAAATTCATGTCTGTACTTACTTTTTTGTACATCTTACTATTCCTCCTCGGATTTGGAAAATAAAAGAGCTCCGCCCTGTATTCACAGGACGAAGCTTTGCTTCTTAAACCACCTATTTCTACATACTATCATATGAGTTCCCGGTAACGGCGGAAAACCGGCACCGCCTATTTGGATAAAATCCGTTCAGCGTGCAACTGCAGAGTGATATTCAGCAAACCTTACTCGTGCCGGGCTCTCACCGTCCCCGACTCGCTTTGACTTTTGGGATAAACCTACTGTCTCTGTAAAACGTCTTTGACAAATATAAAAATACATTAAATAAAATATCATATAAATCATATTTTGTCAAGCAAAAACTAAATTAAACGCAATAAAGTTATTAGTTTAAATTAATAAGCAGAGCAATATAAAAATGCTCTGCTTATATAATGCATCATTTAGTTTTCATCTTCCTCTTTTGCGCGGTCCTTTGAAAGCTCAGAGTAAATTTTATATCCGATTGCAATTGCAATAATAACTGCAAGTATCAGGAAAAGCGCTTTTATTTCGCCACTGGATGTCAGAACAACTGCTGAGAGTCCGAGCAAACCGCTCATAAGATAAAGGATTGTAACCGATTGCTTTTGGTTAAATCCCATGTCTATTAAACGGTGATGCACGTGACCGCGGTCAGGAGACATCGGACTCTTTCCGCTGAGTACGCGACGACCGATGGCAAACGCAGTGTCAAAAATCGGAAGACCTAAAATCAGGAAAGGCACTGCAAAGGAAACTATCGCATAGAACTTAAAAAGCCCCTGAATAGAAATTGTTGCTAAAATAAAGCCTAAGAAAGTAGAGCCGGTATCGCCCATAAAGATTTTTGCCGGGTTTAAGTTATACGGCATAAATCCGATGCATGCACCAGCAAGTGCCGCCATGACCATTGCCATGTTCCATTCGCCGACTATTACTGCAATGATAAGAAGTGAGAATGAGGCGATTGAAGATACACCAACCGCAAGACCGTCCAGTCCGTCAATCAAATTAACCGCGTTTGTTATTGCAACTATCCATATAACAGTAACCGGTATGGACCAAAGCCCTAAATGAATATACGGATTATCACTGAAGATATTCGGGTTTGAGAATGTCTCTATACGCAGATTACCGTACAGTACCACGATTAATGCCGCAAGGATTTGCACGCAGAATTTAAGCATTGCATTGAGCGGGACAATATCGTCTATTATCCCCAGTACTACGATTACAACTGCGCCTAAAAGAATGCCTTGAAGTGTGCGGTCAATATCTGCAAAAAGGAGTACTGCGAACAGAAAACCCAAGAATATAGCAAGCCCACCCAAACGCGGGATAGGGGTTTTGTGCATACGCCGCGCGTCCTTTGGCACATCTATCGCGCCGACCTTGCAGGCAAGAGTTTTAACTAACGGAGTGAGTGCAAAGGATATTATTCCCGCAGCTGCAAATGCTCCGATTACCCAAATGACGATTTTTATATCAATGCCCAACATTTTAACACAGCTCCTTATTTAGCTATAAAGCCTACTTTTTTGCGAACCTTGGTCATCGTGCGTTCTGCAATGGAAGAAGCACGAGCAGCATTGTTTTTGCATATCTCCATGAGATAATCTTTGTTCTTAAGAAGCTCTTCGGTTTTTTCACGGATAGGTCTTAGAAGCTCAACTACCGATTCACCGACTGCTACTTTAAAATCACCATAACCGCGACCTGCAAATTCATTTTCTATTTCTTCAAAGGATTTACCTGTCGCAATAGAGTAGATAGTCATCAGATTATTAACACCGTGCTTGCCTTCGCGGTATTCAACAACAGCTTCACTGTCGGTTACTGCGCGCTTGAACTTGCGCATGATGTCTTCAGGCTTGTCAAGCAAGAGTATCTTTGCATTTGCATTCTCATCAGACTTGGACATCTTCTTCTCAGGTTCGGCAAGGCTCATTATGCGCCCGCCGATTTTCGGAATGTACGGCTCAGGGATAGTAAAGGTGTTTCCGTGAACGCCGTTAAAACGCGTTGCAACATTGCGCGTAAGCTCCAGATGCTGCTTTTGATCATCACCTATCGGAACTAAATCTGCCTGATAGAGAAGTATGTCCGCCGCCATAAGCACCGGATAATCAAAAAGACCGGCGTTTACATTGTCAGCATGGCGTGCGGATTTATCCTTAAACTGCGTCATGCGCGAAAGCTCACCAAACATTGTATAGCAGTTTAAAATCCAGGAGAGCTCAGCGTGCTGCGGAACCTGGCTCTGTATGTACATTATATTTTCATTGGGGTCAAGACCGCAGGCGATAAGAAGTGCCAGAACCCCAAGCGACTGCTCGCGGAGCTTTTTAGGGTCCTGACGGACTGTGATGGCGTGCATATCAACTACGCAGTAGAGGCAGTTGTAGTCATGCTGCATTTTAACCCAGTTGCGAAGTGCACCGATGTAATTTCCAAGTGAAATATCTCCGGACGGTTGAATTCCTGAGAAAATAATTTTTTTGCGTTCCTGTTCCATAGGTAAACCCTCTTTTCAATGAAATAAAAACACGGAGTTCCCACCGTATAAAAAGCCTTTTAACCAATATATTTTAGCACATTACAACATATAAGGCAAGAGATGAATTGTCAAACTGAGTGCAAGCAATAGCCATAAAGAAAATGTGTATCTGGTTGACATTTTCCTGATTAGGTAATACACTTATTCTATATATTTAATAGATAACGGTGATAAAATGGAAAATAAAAAGAACACAAATGCAGTGTGCCCTGCCGCTAAAAAATGCGGCGGATGTCAGCTGCAGAATATGTCATATGCAGAGCAACTAAATTACAAACAGAAAAAAGTTGAAAGATATATAGGCGGTTTTTGCAAAGTGAACTCGATAATCGGCATGAAAAATCCGCTCAATTACAGAAAAAAGGTTCAGGCAGCATATTTTACCGGTCGCGGGCGCAAAATACTTGCGGGTGTTTATCAGTCGAGTTCAAACTCAATAACTCCGGTAGATAAGTGTATGATACAGTCAACCGCGGCTAATAGGATTATTGAGACAATACGGAAAATGCTCCCTGACTATAAGCTTGAGCCGTTTGATTTGCGCTCAGGTCGCGGGAATTTAAGGCATGTGCTAATCCGTGAGGGCGCTGAGAGCGGGCAGATAATGGTGGTGCTCGTCACAGCTTCTCCGATTTTCCAGCTTAAAAAGCATTTTACAAACGAACTTATCCGCCGCCATCCGGAGATAACAACGCTTGTCCATAACGTCAATAAGGACTATGACGGCATTATGCTCGGGAGCTTCGAAACTGTGCTCTACGGCAAAGGCTGGATAGAGGACAGCCTTTGCGGGCTTAAATTCCGAATATCCTCACGCGCATTTTATCAGGTCAACCCGCCTCAAGCGCAGGTGCTTTATGAGAAAGCCATAGAGTATGCCGAGCTTACCGGAAAAGAGTGTGTTGCGGATGCATACTGTGGCGTTGGAACAATAGGGCTTATCGCGTCAAAAAACGCAAAGCAGGTGTGGGGTGTTGAGTCTAACCGTGATGCGATACGCGACGCTATATCAAACTCCAAGGGCAACAATATAAAAAATGTACGCTTCGTAACCGCGGATGCGGGCGAGTGGATGGAAAATTTGGTGGACATGGGCGAAACCCTGGATGTAGTGTTTTTAGACCCGCCACGCGCGGGTTGCAGCCGGGAGTTTTTGGATGCCCTTGTGCGCTTAAAACCCGAGCGGGTTGTGTATGTGTCCTGTAACCCTGAAACGCAGGCGCGCGATTTAAAGGTGCTTAAAAATGCAGGCTACCGCGCGATAGAGGCAACCCCGGTTGATATGTTCCCGTTTACTAACCACATTGAGTGCGTAGTAAAGCTTTATCGTACATAGCATTTGCTATATCAAAACATATAAAAGGATGATATATAAATGTGTACAGCGGTAAGCTATAAAACAAAAAGTCATTATTTCGGGCGTAATCTTGATTTGGAAAGAGGATATAACGAGGGTGTGGTTATCACGCCGCGTAATTTCCATTTTTCTTTCCGTTATTCAAAAGAGTATGACAACCACTATGCACTAATTGGAATGGCGGCGGTTGTAAATAATTATCCGCTGTATTTTGAAGCGACGAACGAAAAAGGCTTGAGCATGGCAGGGCTTAATTTTCCTCAGAATGCCCATTATGGTGAGGTTTCTTGCGATAAAGAAAATATCGCACCGTTTGAGCTGATTCCGTATATTTTAGGGCGCTGCAGCACTGTAGGTGACGCGGCGCAGTTATTAAACAAAGTAAACGTTGTAAATTGCAGCTTCAGTGATGAGCTGCCGAATACGCCACTTCACTGGATTATTTCGGACAGTTGCAAGTCTATAACTCTGGAATGTGCCGCAGGCGGGATAAAGATATACGATAACCCTTTCGGCGTGTTAACGAATAACCCGACGTTTGATTACCATCTTACCAATATAAATAACTATATGGGTCTGCATGAGGGCTCGGCTGGAAATGCAATGTGCCCAAATTATTCGCTTTCAAATTACAGCTTGGGAATGGGAGCTCTTGGTTTGCCCGGTGATTTCTCAAGTGCATCAAGATTTGTAAAGGCAGTGTTTGTAAAAGAAAAATCTGCCTGTGACGGAAGCGAAAAGGAAAGTGTAAATCAGTTCTTTCATATTCTGCAATCGGTTTCAATGCCAAAAGGCTGTGTCATGACTGCAAGCGGAGAGTATGAGTACACTCGTTATTCCTCATGCTGCAATACGGATACGCAGACATATTACTATACTACGTATAATAATTCGGAAATAAAAAAGGTCGATATGCATACAGTGAAATTAGACGGAGATAAACTGTCCGTTTACCAGATGGAAGAATAAGGAGAGTGCAGCATATGAATGCAATTGTGGTTTATAAATCCAAATATGGTTCGACTAAGGCTTATGCGGAGTGGATTGCCGAGGAGCTCGGTTGCCAGGCGGTGGATGCAAAGTCTGTAAAGGTTGATGACTTAACTGCGTATGATGCCATAGTTTACGGCGGAGGACTGTACGCAGAGGTTATAAACGGCGTAAGTCTTATAACTAAAAACCTGAGTAGGCTTGATGGTAAGAAAATAGCCGTGTATTCGACCGGGATAACACCCCTTGATTGCAGAGACTATTACGATAAGCTTGTGATAGAGAAAAACTTCAAGCCGGAAATGCTTGATAAGATTAAAGTATATAACTTTCTCGGCAAAATGGTTATAGAGGAGCTTTCGCTTCCTCACAGAACCGCACTTAAAACGCTTAAGAAGATTATGTCAGGCAAGGAAAATCCAACACCGATGGAGAAAATGCTAATAGAGCTTTGCGATGCGAGTGGGGATTTTTCGGATAGAGCTGCGATAGCCGAGCTTGTAAATTACATAAATGGATAGTAGGGAAGAATACAAAGGAAAAGCGGGATATTGATATGATATACATAATTGCAAATGAGATTTCCGGAAAGGGAAAAGGTGCGCGGGCTTTAAATAAAGTGCAAGACTATCTTAGCGTGCGCGGTGAGGAGTACATAACATTTATATCTGAGTATTCCGGGCACAGTACGCTTCTTGCCGAAAAAGCGTGTGAGAAGGATGATTGCACGCTCATTATCGCAATAGGCGGTGACGGAACGTTTAATGAGGTTTTATCCGGAATGGATTTAAGCCTACCGATTGCGTTTGTGCCTGCGGGAACAGGTAACGATTTTGCAGCAGGGGCAGAGCTTCCGTCTGACGTGGAAGAAGCAATTGCGGGTGCACTCTATGGCGGTGCTAAAGAGTTTGACATCCTTGACGTAAACGGAAGACGTTGTCTGAATATAGCCGGTACCGGATTTGATGTTAATGTTCTTCTCATGGAAGAAAAGGTGAGGAGATTTATAAAAAATAAAATCAGTTATAAAATTGCACTTTTCCTATCCCTTGTTTCGCTTAAATTTACGGAAATTGAGCTTAAGGTCGATGGCGGAGAAAAACGCAACCTTTCCGTTCTTCTCATAGCTGCAGCAAACGGCAAGTATTACGGCGGGGGGATGCCTATATCTTTAGATGCCAGATGCGATGACGGTTTTATAGACCTTGTTATAATAAAAAAACTGCCACGCATAAAAATTCCTTATATATTCCTCAGGTTTTTCCAGGGAAGGCTTAAAGAAGTCACAAAATACGTTGAAATTCACAGATGCAAGAAAGTCGAATTTTCCACAATCAATAAGCTACCCATTAATATAGATGGCGAGCTTTTATCCGGAGATGAAATCACCGTGGAGGTCGTGCCAAAAGCATTGAACATAGCTTGCAAGGCGGCTTCCGGCTGCGAAGTTGTGTGCAAATAATATACCACTTCAAAAAAACATAAAATGAAACGGAAAACAGTGGACTTTTGAGGCAAAATATGGTTTAATAATATATAATGCAGATTTTTAAACAATTGGAGTTGATGATGATGAAGCGAACATCTGTAAAAAGCCTGTATCGTGAAAGTGAGAAGTACGCAGATAAAACCGTGACAATCGGAGGTTGGGCGCGTACAATACGCGATTCAAAGGTATTTGGCTTTATCGAGATTAATGACGGCTCATTCTTCAAGAGTGTTCAGGTTGTAATTGATGATAAGCTGGAAAATTTCAAGGAAATTGTAAAGCTCAATGTAGGCAGTGCGCTCATTATAACCGGAACGGTTGTTATGACACCTGAGGCAAAGCAACCGTTTGAGATTAAGGCGGATAAGGTGGAAATAGAAGGCGAGTCCACCCCGGATTATCCGTTGCAGAAGAAACGCCACTCAATGGAGTTCTTGAGAACTATTGCATACCTGCGTCCGCGAACCAATACTTTTTCTGCGGTGTTCCGCGTAAGAAGTGCGGCAGCGTACGCTATTCATAAATTCTTCCAGGACCGTGGCTTTGTGTATGCGCAAACCCCGATTATAACCGGCAGCGACTGTGAGGGCGCGGGTGAGATGTTCCGCATCTCTACTCTCGATATGGAAAACCCGCCGCGCAACGATGACGGAAGCATCGATTTTTCACAGGACTTTTTCGGTCGTGAAACTAACCTGACCGTGTCCGGTCAGCTTGAGGCGGAGACTTTTGCACTTGCGTTCGGAAAAACCTACACCTTTGGTCCGACCTTCCGCGCGGAGAAATCCAATACCGCGCGTCATGCCGCGGAGTTCTGGATGATCGAGCCGGAAATTGCATTTGCAGACTTAAACGATGATATGGAGCTTGCGGAGGATATGGTGAAGTTCGTAATATCATATGTTTTGGATAATTGCCCTGAGGAAATGGAGTTCTTTAATCAGTTCTTTGATAAGGGACTTATTGAGCGACTGCGCTCAATTGTAGAAGCGGACTTCGGCGTAATGGAATATACCGAGGGTATCAAAATCCTCGAGCAGCATAAGGACCGCTTTGAGTATCCGGTGTACTGGGGTTGTGACCTGCAGACCGAGCATGAGAGATTCTTGACCGAGGAAATCATGAAAAAACCCATGTTCCTGATAAACTACCCGAAAGAAATTAAAGCCTTCTACATGCGTCTTAATGACGATGGTAAGACGGTTGCTGCGATGGACCTGTTTGTTCCGGGCATCGGCGAGCTTATCGGCGGAAGCCAGAGAGAAGAGCGCTATGATGACCTCGTCGCCAGAATTGAGGAGATGGGGCTTAACCGTGAGGACTATGAGTGGTATCTTAATCTGCGCCGCTTCGGTGGTACTCATCATGCGGGCTTTGGCTTGGGATTTGAGCGCATGATAATGTATTTGACAGGCGTTACCAATATCCGCGATGTAACCGCGTTCCCGCGTTGCACCGGTCAGATATGCTAATAATCATATAGTAATCTTTTTCTTGTGAATGGAGGAAAAATCACGTGGCAGCATACACAAAAATGTGTAAAAATGAACTCAAAGCGATTTTGGAAGATTTAAAGAAGGTTTACGCTGACTATCAGGCAAAGAATTTAAAGCTTGATATGTCCCGCGGAAAACCCAATGCAGACCAGCTCGATTTAAGCGAAGGTATCCTCACTGCGGTTACCAAATCTGAGGAAACCAAATTGAACGGTCTTGATACACGCAATTACGGCGGTTTGGACGGTATTCCGGAAATGAAAGAAATTTTTGCGGAGATGCTCGGCGTGTCCACAAGCGAGGTAATAGTCGGTGGAAACTCAAGCCTTAACATGATGTATGACACATTTGCACGTGCAATGATTTACGGAATCATGGGCAGCACCCCTTGGTGTAAGCTTGATAAGGTTAAATTCCTTTGCCCGGTTCCCGGATATGACAGGCATTTCTCTGTCTGCGAGAGCTTCGGTATCGAGATGATACCGGTCGCTATGACCAACGAGGGTCCGGATATGGACACGGTCGAGAGCTTGGTAAGCTCGGATGCGGCAATCAAAGGCATCTGGTGCGTTCCGAAATATTCAAACCCGCAGGGCATTACGTATTCAGATGCGGTTGTCGACCGCTTGGCTGATTTAAAACCGGCAGCTTGTGACTTCAGAATTTTTTGGGATAACGCATATTGCGTGCATGAACTTACCGATACACCCGATCAGCTTAAGAATATTCTTGACGCTTGCAAGGATGCGGGAAATCCTAATATGTGCTATATCTTCGCTTCAACATCTAAAATATCCTACCCGGGTGCGGGTGTTGCGGTTATGGCATCAAGTGAGGATAATATAGCCGACACAAAAAAACGTATGGCATTCCAGACAATCGGTCCAGATAAAATCAACCAGCTTCGCCATGTGCGCTTCTTCAAGAACTTAGACGGAATTCATGCGCATATGAAAAAGCATGCGGCAATTATCGCACCTAAGTTTGACATCGTAACCGATACCCTTGAAAGAGAACTAGGCGGTCTCAACGTTGCAGAGTGGGTAAAGCCGAAGGGTGGCTATTTTATAAGCCTTGACGTAATGCCGGGGTGTGCAAAGCGAGTTCACTCACTTCTTAAGGAAGCCGGCGTTGTAATGACCGGCGTGGGCGCAACCTTCCCATACGGAAATGACCCGAAGGATACGAACTTGCGCATCGCTCCGACATTCCCGACAAATGATGACCTTCAGGTTGCAGCGGATATGCTTTGCCTGTGTGTCAAGATTGCCGCGGCGGAAAAGCTTATCAGTGAATAATTAAAGTGGAATATACAGAGGAGAAAAGATATGTTTGATAAATACGAAACTCCATTATCATCTCGCTACGCGAGCGAGGAAATGCTCTATCTGTTTTCGCCGGATATGAAGTTTAAAACATGGCGCAAGCTGTGGATTGCACTTGCAAAGGCGGAAAAGGAGCTCGGCCTGCCGGTGACTCAGGAGCAGATTGACGAGCTTGAAGCCCATAAGGATGAAATCAATTACGAAGTCGCGCAGAAAAGGGAAAAGGAAGTTCGCCACGATGTAATGAGCCATGTCTTTGCTTACGGCGAGCTGTGCCCCAAGGCAAAACCAATTATCCATTTGGGTGCGACAAGCTGCTATGTTGGTGACAATACAGACGTTATTGTAATGTACGAAGCGCTTAAGCTTGTCCGCAAGCGTTTGGTAAGCGTTATTGCAGCGCTTAGCGACTTCGCTGAGAAGTACAAAGCTATGCCGACTCTCGGATTTACGCATTACCAGCCGGCTCAGCTTACCACCGTTGGTAAACGCGCTACCCTTTGGATAAACGAGCTTTTAATGGATTTAGATGAGGTTGAATACCGTATAGAAAATATGAAACTCTTGGGCTCAAAGGGAACAACCGGAACACAGGCGAGCTTTATGGAACTCTTTGACGGTGACAGTGACAAGGTAAAACGCCTTGAAGAGCTTATAGCAGTTGAAATGGGCTTTGAAGCTGACCAGGTAACCCCGGTTTCGGGTCAGACCTATTCGAGAAAGGTTGATTCTCAGGTTCTGTCCACTCTTTCCGGAATAGCGCAGAGTGCATCAAAGTTTGCAACCGATTTGCGCCTGCTCTCAAACCTCAAAGAAATTGAAGAACCGTTTGAGGGAAAGCAGATAGGCTCTTCCGCAATGCCGTATAAGAGAAATCCGATGCGCTCAGAGAGAATCTGCTCACTTGCAAGATACGTTATGACCGATGCATTAAACCCGGCGATAACCGCATCGTGCCAGTGGTTTGAAAGAACACTCGATGACTCGGCGAATAAGCGCATAGCAGTTGCAGAAGCATTCCTTGCAATTGATGCTATCCTAAAAATTTACTTAAACGTTGCAAGCGGTCTTTTGGTCTATCCTAAGGTAATAGAAAAGCGCGTCATGAGCGAGCTTCCGTTTATGGCAACTGAGAATATAATGATGAGCGCGGTTAAAAAAGGCGGCGACCGTCAGGAGTTGCATGAGCGCATAAGAACTCATTCACTTGCCGCGGGTAAGCGCGTCAAAGAAGAAGGCCTTGATAATGACCTTATTTCAAGAATCGCGGATGACGAGGTATTCGGCATGAGCCGCGAGGAGATTGAGGCTCATTTAAACCCGAGCGCGTTTATCGGTCGCTGCGTCCAGCAGGTAGAAGAATTCATAAGCCTGCACGTAAAACCTGCTACGGATAAATACGCGGGTGAGATAGAGAAAAATGCGGAGCTTAAAGTGTAATTTATTATTGACTTAGCAATTTTAAATGTATATAATATTATGTATATGTGAACATCCGGAAACGTTGTATCGTTTGTGGGACATGCCCCGGATGAGTCATACATTGGCTTTCACCTTTGCCTAAGGTGAAGGTGAAATCAACTAAGGAGGCGGAATCCATGGGCAAAAGTATCACAGCATTTATTTGTTCAATCCTGGTGCTGGCAATTATGGTAAGTATCACATTGTTCGGCTTCAATCTGGGATTTGCGGAAATTCCTGCAGCGAAGGACGGAATTCGTCAGGGATTGGACTTGAAAGGCGGTTCAGTAATCGTCTTTGAGGCACAGGCTCCGGAAGGACTGGGCGCTGATGAGCTCAGAAGCGGTATGGAGAGTGTGCAGAAGGTTTTAAGAAATCGTTTGGATGCGCAGCAGTATTCTGAGGCTACCATTCAGCTCAACGGTGAGAATCGCGTTCGCGTTGAGATTCCTGAGGTAACAAACCCTGAGGATGCAGTTGAGCTTCTTGGCAAAACTGCAATGCTCGAGTTCAGAGACGCTGACGGCAACGTAGAACTCACCGGTGCAGATATCAAGAGTGCAAAAGCTCAGTATTCTCCGATTGAGGAAAACGGTCGTGCGCAGCACCATGTTGTTGTTGAGCTCAACAGTGACGCGGTAGTAAAATTCGCTGAGATGACCAAGAAAGCAGCAGGTCGCTCGGCTGACAGCAAGAATTACATCGAGATTGTTCTTGACGGTGTTGTTCAGAGTGCTCCGTTTGTAGGTGCAGAGTATGCATCAACCGGTATTAACTCCGAGTCCGTTGTTATCTCAATGGGCAGTGAGGACAGCTTCACCGTAGGCGGCGGTCAGACCGCACGTGAGTTGGCACTGGTAATTGAGTCAGGTAGCCTTCCGTTTGACTTAAAGGACGTAGAGCTCCGCTCTGTAGGTCCGACCTTGGGTGAAAAGTCCCTTGAGCGCAGCTTGCTCGCAGGCCTTATCGGCTTAATCCTTGTTCTTATCTTCATGGTAATTGTTTACCGTCTGCCGGGACTGGTTGCAGATATTGCCCTTATCTTCTTTGCAGCTCTGTTCATAATTGTTCTGGCACTGTGCAAGGTTAACCTGTCACTTTCCGGTATCGCGGGCGTAATCCTCTCAATCGGTATGGCGGTTGACGCTAACGTAATTATCTTTGAGAGACTTAAAGAAGAGCTTCGCACAGGCAAGACTCTTAAGGCATCAATTGATGCGGGCTACAAGAGAGCATTCACTGCTATCTTGGACGCTAACATAACCACGCTTATTGCTTCCGGCGTTCTCTTCTTCTTGGGCACCGGTACAATCCGCGGTTTTGCACAGACTCTCGGAATAGGTGTTATCCTCTCCATGTTTACTGCATTGGTTGTTTCTCGCTTCCTGCTCAATCAGTTGGTTGGCATGAATATTAAGGCTATTAAAGCCTACGGCGCGTAAAGGGGGGCTTAATAATGTTTAAGAAAATGAGTGAAAAATTTAATTTCGTTAATAAGCTTCCGATTACCGGTATAATCGCAATTATCTGCTGCTTAACCGGCTTTGTGTCTCTGGTTCTTCTTCCGTTTGGCGTATCACTGTTTAACTTTGATATTGACTTCCTGGGCGGTACAACCATGCATTACAATATGCATGTTGAGATGAACAAGGCTGAGCTTGACAAGGTTGAAGCACTTGTTGAGGACGCAGTAGGCGTTAAAGTATCATCCGTGCAGAGAGCCGGTGAGACAAGCCAGGAGGTTATCATTAAGACCACCTCTCTGAGCACCGAGCAGCGCGATAAGGTCTTTGAAGCACTCAAGGCTGAGTACAACCTCAGCGACGGTACTTCAACCGACGCAAACGCAGCTCCGACAGCTACCGACATTCTCGCGGTTGACAATGTTGACCCGGTTATGGGTAACGACCTGAGAAATACAGCTATCATTGCAACTCTGGTTGCTGTAATCCTTATGCTTATCTACATCTCCTTCCGTTTCGATTTCCGTTCGGGTATGGCAGCTGTAGTAGCACTTATCCATGACGTTCTGGTAATGCTCAGTGCATATGTAATCTTCCGTATTCCGCTCAACTTAAACTTCATTGCAGCGGTTCTTACGATTTTGGGTTACTCAATTAACGCAACCATCGTTGTGTTTGACCGTGTACGTGAAAACCGCAAGATGCTCCGCAAGAACAGCTTTGACGATGTTGTAAATGCAAGCATCTGGCAGACTATGACCCGCAGCACCAACACTACGATTACCACATTGCTCACCATCGCAATGGTTGCAATCCTGGGTGTTTCTTCAATCAGAAACTTCGCAATTCCGATTTGCGTAGGTGTTATTGCAGGTCTGTACTCCTCTGTTGCTCTGTCCGGTCCGATTTGGGCAAAGTTTAACAAGATGGGCAAGAAGAGAGCATAATAACACTATTAAAATTTTAAACGCGTATTGTATGGCGGACAAATTCCGCGTTGCAATGCGCGTTTTTTTATGTTAGCATATGATATATAAAATAACTTCCGGAGGAAATATTTATGCAGGTAGGAATATCCAGCGCGGTTTTTTATCCTATGGAAACCGAACACGCGATAGATAGAATAATTGAGTTGGGTTTTAACAGGGTTGAGCTGTTTTTAAATTGCGAAAGTGAGTATGAGGATAGCTTTACGGAAAAAATCAAAGCGCGGATGGATGATGCAGGAGTTCGGGTGGTTTCTGTTCATCCGTATACATCTCTTATAGAAGGCATGTTTTTCTTCAGTGAGTATGAGCGCAGAACGTTGGATAGCATAAATATATATCGCAAGTACTTCAAAGCCGCACAGCGTTTGGGGGCAAAGTATTTCACCTTTCACGGAAACCGCCGGGTTACAGGGACTGTCAATGCAGTGATTGACATGGAAAGGCAGTGCCGTGCGATAGAGAGCCTTGCGGGTGTCGCGTCAGAGTATGGTATACTACTTACCCAGGAGAATGTTTCGTGGTGCGACTCTGCAAATTGCGAGTATCTTAAAATTCTTTCGGATGAATTGGGTGGAAAAATAGGTTTTACGCTGGATTTAAAGCAGGCACGTCGCGCAAATATACCGATAGAGGATTATATCAATGTAATGGGTAATAATTTGAAGAATATCCATATAAGCGACCATAGCCATGAAGAAGTATGCCTACTTCCCGGAAACGGAGAATTAGACCATGATGATTTCCTCGATAAGCTCACCGCGGCAGGCTATTTCGGGGATGTTATAATTGAGGTTTATTCTTCAAATTATGCTGAAATTTCGCAAATTAAAGACGCGAAAAATATGCTTGAAAGAAAGATTTTACAAAAAAATATGTAAAAAGTCTCTATTTGTTTGAAAATGTAAAATTTTTGCGTTTTATTTTTCTGGAAAAATATTATGCCCTTGTATATAATTATCGTGACATTAGCGAGAGGGGCATTTAAAGATGATTAGAAAATGTGAAAAAATAATATTTTCAGAGGCCGGTGAAGAATTAAGGCTTGTATATTCAATAATTGAAACTTCAGAGAAAACAGAGGGGAAGTCCTACATCGGGTACGGAATAAGAATAGATAAATATATAGGCGAGCGATTGACTGAAAGCGCGGAAATTCCGAATATTACTTCAAAAACTCTTGAAATTGACCGCCTTTTTATGGTATTATCAAATAACACAGTCACACCCATGTGTTTAAAAGAAGTGGTAGAAGAATATTTAGCCGATGTTTTTTGCGGAGGCTGAATGTATATTGAAGGAGTTAATCATATGAGATGTCCTTATTGTAATGACCCTGAAAGTAAAGTGGTTGATTCGCGCCCTACTGATGAAGGTGGGAGCATTCGCCGCCGCAGAGAGTGCCTTGCGTGTCAAAAACGCTTTACTACATATGAAACAATAGAGCAAATGCCGATGTTTGTTGTCAAACGTGATGGCTCACGTCAGCAGTTTGATAAAAGCAAAATTTTAAACGGTTTGTTCAGAGCATGCGAGAAGCGCCGTGTGCCACTTCAACAGCTCGAAGCGGTAGCCGATGAAATTGAGCAATCTCTGCAAAATTCGCTCGAGCGTGAAGTCACAACCAAGGCGATAGGTGAGCTTATCATGGAAAGGCTCAAGGAAATTGACCAGGTTGCATATGTCCGCTTCGTATCAGTTTATCGCTCGTTTGAGGATATAGAATCTTTTATGGCGGAGCTAACATCGCTTAAGGATAAAAACTAAAACAGGTTTTCAAAGGTAGGTCTGTCAAAACCTGCTACAAATTCTATAAGCTCACATAATGTGCCGTTTTCCACTAAAAAATCATCGCGGTTGCGTACGTTTACAAGCATGGTAATCCGGCTTAAACTTCCGGTTATCTCGGTTAGCTCATCGTGACGCAGGAAAGTGGAATATAGCGGCCTGTAATGGTTCCAAAGGGAGTTTGCCAGATAAATGCTGTCTGTCGCAAGCTCCCATTTTTCATTTGTCACTGCATCCTGACAAATGTCTAAGGTATCTAAAATGTCGTTGGTGGTTATGCGTGTGTAATGTAGTGTGGAAACGCAGGCTGTTATTATGACTGCCAAAAGAAAAAGTGAGAATGCGCTTGCTTTCATGCTTACCTCCCGATTGCTTATTATTTAGCTAAAAATATAATTCGGTTTTCCGTGGGGATAAATTGCATGAGAAGAACCTGTTTTACACGGTTTACACCATGCTTTTTAATTTGCTTATCAATCCATTGCTTGTCTTTGCCAATTTCATTTAATCCGGATGAATTTAGCTTGCCGTCTGAAATAAGAGTTATCGGTATTGAACAACTGCGAGTGTTTGCATATTCGGGGTAGGGAATGATGCTTATTTTTCCGTTCGTTTCCAAAATTGCGTATTTAACATATGAAATATCAGGGAAATCTTTGATCCTGAGTTCCTCTACTAACTCATCGACTGTAATTCTCATGCGTTTAATTTCTTTTAAGCTTATCTTTCCGTTGTCAATCAAAATACTGCTTGAACCCACTATTATCTTGCGAGCCAAAGTACTTTTTAAAAGAATTGTGGAAATGATTATTTCAAGGCAAAGCAGCGATAAAATAGGTATGATTCCGTTTAAAATGGATATTCCAGGGTCCTGCATCGGGATTGCGGCTAAGTCGGAAATGAGTATTGTAACAACCAATTCGGATGGAGACAGTTCGCCTATTTGGCGCTTGCCCATAAGACGAAGAGCAAAAATTACAATAATATATAGGATTATCGTGCGAATAAATGCAATTGTCATATTTGACCTCCGTCTTAAAAGTCGTTTTATGTCAATATTAAATAAAGGACAAGTGAAGAAAATTACTCAATACCTATTGCATTATCAAAAAAAGTATGTTATACTTCTAAAAGTTGACATCCGGGTGTGGCGCAGCTTGGTAGCGCGCTTGAATGGGGTTCAAGAGGCCGCAGGTTCGACTCCTGTCACTCGGACCATAAAAACAGAAATCCGCCTATGCGTGTTTCTGTTTTTTGTTTTATAAGAAAGAAGCTGCGGCTTCTTGGTGTCATCCCCGAGCGGTTGCCGCCGGAAGCGGCGAGCGAGTGGGGACAAATGCCGCCGGGAAGAGGGAATGCAAAGCATTCACACCTTCCTGCAGGTTCGACTCCTGTCACTCGGACCACGCCGTTGCGAATATTAATCCGCGACGGCGTTTTATTTTTATATTAATTGTGTCACAGTTTTATTTTTTTATTCGAAGTAATATTTTATAATGGAGGCGGTGTATATGAAGAAAAGAAAAAATAAATTTCGCATTTTTCTTATCATATGCGTGCTTGCCGTGATTGCATATTCATTTGTAGAGCCGTACCGCCTTGAAATAAAGGAGTATGATATAATTTCAAGTGATATCCCTGAGAGCTTTGACGGCGCAAAAATCGCGTTTTTAACCGATATTCATTACGGTGATATGGTTAAATCTGAATGGGTAGAATACGTTGTTAATAAGACCAATTCACTTGGTGCTGATATAATCCTCTTAGGAGGAGACTACATAACCGGTGATGAAGCACTGCTTGATGAAGTTTTTCCGATTTTGGGCAAGTTAAAACCAAAATACGGAACCTTCAGCGTAATAGGGAATCATGAATGGCCGTATGATAAGCATTATGCGTCTGTTGCGCTTGAAAATAATATAACCCCGGTTGATAAAAAACTTTCAAGAGTTTTTATCGGAAAGGACTCGGTTGTAATCGCAGGAAGCGAATTTTATTTAAGTAAGAAGCCTGACGGCAGGGATTTAAGCAAACGTGCATCCGAAGACGATTTTGTACTCTACCTTCAGCATAACCCGGACTATGCCGAAGTCGCAGAGGACTCAAAGATAGACGTAATGCTCTCCGGTCATACACACGGCGGTCAGGTAACGCTCTTTGGTGCGTTTGCACCCTATCTTCCAACAAAAACCGGTCAGAAATACCGCTCGGGCAGGGTGGAAAAAGACGCATTTCCCGTGATTGTATCAAACGGACTTGGTGTATATAAGGTTCCGATGAGGTTGGGAGCAAGACCGCAAATTGTGGTCTTGAATTTAAAGAAAATATAAATATGAGGTGAAAAAATGAAAAGCTACAGGAAAGAATTGCATTTTAATCTGCCGACAAGAAGGGGACTAGTAAACATCACTCGCGACGTTCAAGGGGCTATTTATGAGAGCGGCATTAAAGAGGGCATGGTTTTAGTAAATGCCATGAATATTACAGCAAGCGTTTTCATAAACGATGACGAATCCGGACTGCACAGTGATTATGAGCAGTGGTTAGAGGGGTTAGCACCAGAAAAACCATACTCGCGTTACCGTCATAACGGTTACGAAGACAACGCGGATGCGCACTTGAAACGAACGATTATGGGCAGAGAAACTGTTGTAGCTATTACCAATGGTAAGTTGGATTTTGGAACATGGGAACAGATTTTTTACTATGAATTTGATGGAAAAAGGGATAAACGCGTACTTATTAAGATAATTGGAGAATAAAGGAATTTGGTGCATACAAAATAAAGTTGTATGCACCGTCTTTTTTTTGTCGAAAACACACAAAAAACAGAAACAAAATTGTTACTCTTTCAAAAACGCTTTGGGTAAAATCACTCAAATTGTTTGTGAAAAATGTGTAAAATGCGAGAAAAAGCCGAAGAAAATACAGGTAAAATACTGTGTGAGGGTTGACAAAAAAGTTACAATCTGTTACAATATGCAAACGCGAGTGAAAAAAGATGCAAACTTTTTATCTCTTGCGAAATATAAATCAGTTAAAAAATCAGTTTGAGTACAACGTAAAAATATTCGGTTTTTAACCTAAGGGCAGGATTAAAATGGAATATTTTTCAAAAGCTTGTATAAACTGGTTGAAGACGGGAAATAATTGGTACACTGGTAAAAAAGTGTATTCATACGGTGAAAATACTTTCATTGTGAATTTCTTTCCCGCCAAGGAGGTTAATTTTTATGTTCCAGAAAACAGCCTGTGCGCTGGGTGAATTTTGGCATGCCCTTGCCAGACGCTCGGTCATCATTCCGCTCATAGGCGCAATTACAGTAATTTGCATGACGGTGTCTGTCACTGCGGTTAATACCTTTATTGTGTATGACAGTGGTAAGGTATCTGTTTGCAACAGTCTGTCGGACGCTTCTGATGCGGTACTTAAAAAGCTCGATATTAAGCTTAATGATATGGATACCGTGGAGATTTCAGAAGAAGAGAAAAACGGTGTAACTAAAATTAATATCAACCGTGGCTTTAATGTCGATGTTACCGCGGACGGGAAAACTCATACGTTGCGTGCAAGCAAGGGTGAGACAGTAGGCGAAATCTTATCACGCGCAGGAGTTTCTTTAGGCGCTCAGGATATTGTAACACCGGCGGTAAGTGAACATGCCGAAAACGGAGAGGGTATCTCTGTAACCCGATATGTAAGCTACAAAACCGAGAAACTTGTGGATATAAGCTATGAAAAAGAGGTTGAAAAGACCGCGCAGCTTGACAGAGGCACAACTAAAGTAATTCAAAAGGGCAGTAACGGACAGAAAAAACAGATTTATCAGGTCGTCGTAAAGGACGGCGTGGAAACCAGAACTCTTCTGCGTGAAGAGGTTTTAAAGCAGGCGACTCCGCAGATTACGCAGGTCGGAACGCGCACAGGTGTAAGCGGTCCCGGAAGTGTTGCGGTAAGTCGTGGCGGAGCACCCATAAGATATAAGAAGGCTATAACCGTAACTGCTACAGCGTATACAACCGAGAGACAGCGCCATAAAACCACTGCGACAGGTGCCGTTGCAAGAGTAGGGCTTATCGCGGTTGACCCTAGAGTTATTCCGCTCGGAAGCCGTTTGTATATTACATCTGCTGACGGAAAAAGCTGGGTGTACGGAACCGCGGTAGCTGCGGATACCGGCGGTGCAATTAAGGGTAATCGCATCGACCTGTTCTTTGATACTCACAGAGAGTGCATCAATTTCGGACGACGCAAGGCAATAGTCTATGTTTTAGAATAACGCGGATTTAAAAAGACCAAACAGCAATTGCTGTTTGGTCTTTTTCTGTGCTTGACAGATAAAGGATAATAAGTGTATATTAAATGCATATGCAGTTGAGCTATTCAGTAAAATTGATGTAAGGGAGTAATTACATATATTCAGGATGAATAATAAAAACGAGGAGTTATTACATGGATTTATATAATTTAAAAAGTATAAAAGAAATTTTAGGACGGCACGGCTTTCATTTTTCAAAAAGTCTGGGTCAGAATTTTTTGACAGCACCGTGGGTTACTGCGCAGATTGTTGAGGACTCAGGAGTGGATGAAACCTGTGGCGTGCTCGAGGTGGGGCCGGGTATGGGATCACTTACGTCAGAGCTTGCAAAGGCGGCGAACAAGGTTGTTGCCGTCGAAGTTGACCGTGCACTGCTTCCGGTGCTTGATGAGACTTTGGGTGAATATGATAACGTAAAGGTCATACACGGAGATATACTAAAAGAAGATGTATGCGCGATTGTCCGGCGTGAGTTTGAAGGGCTTCGTCCGCTCGTGTGTGCCAATCTTCCATATTATATCACCTCTCCTATCCTGACGCGCATTATTGAAAGCCATGCCTTTGAAGCTATAACCGTAATGCTCCAAAAAGAAGTTGCCGAGCGCCTTTGCGCAAGCCCGGGGAGCGGAGATTACGGCGCGTTTACAGTCTATATCCAGTTTTATACGCAGCCGGAAATTCTCTTTGATGTGCCGTCAGACTGCTTTGTTCCGCAACCAAAGGTTGACAGTGCCGTAGTGCGCCTTGAACTCAGAGATGAGCCGCCTGTACAAGTTGAAGATACAGAATTCTTCTTCCGCGTTGTTCATGCGGCATTCGCGCAACGCAGGAAAACGCTTCTAAATTGCCTTAATTCTGCATTTGGAAACAGTATGGAAAAAACTCAAATTGTGCAGGCTATAGAAGAAAGCGGGCTTGAGGCCACCGTGCGCGGGGAAAGATTGGGCATTCCCGAGTTTGCAAAACTTGCGGAAAATCTTAAAGCTAAATTGTAATATTAAATATTTTTTGAAATTTTCAAAACTTTATCTTGCAAAAAATGTAAAAAAATAATACAATAATAATTAACGTCACTTATAATATGAAAGGAGCAAAGTGAAATGAGTTTAACGACGAATAAACACGTAAACCAATGGGTAGAAGAGATGATCGCGCTCACAAAGCCTGAGAAGGTAGAGTGGATAGACGGAAGCGAGGCACAGCTTGACGCACTGAGAGCGCAGGCAGAAGCAACCGGAGAGATCATCAAATTG
>JAZRUF010000096.1:0-19371 GCA_045652405.1 Eubacteriales bacterium
GTCTTTTCTTGATTTTAATTGCCAAAATATAATAAAAAGTCAGATGCGGTGGAGATTCCACTGTATCTGACTTTTTATAAACATAAATAAAGAGATTTAATACGGCATGCACATATCAACTGCGCAAACCGCGTCGTTACAGCCGCAAGCGGGGGTGGCAACGGAAACTTCAACTTCTTGGGCTTTCTTTTTCGGCAAAATATTTTTTAAGCAAATTTTCTTCCCTGCTGCTGCAAGAAAATAGTTGAGCCAGTATGCAACCGCAGCTACGACCGCCATAACCGCCAAGAACTTAAGAGTAAACGATATGAATCCTTTCATTTTAAAAACCTCCTGTACATTTATCAGTATCCGGTTACATCCTCAAGTGAGTCATCGTTTTTCACCCAATCGGATGTGAGTATTATAGTATATGTATCCGGGGTGTTGCGTATTACAACTCTTTCAATTCCCGCATTTATTATCATACGTTTGCACATCGCGCAGGAGGATGCACTCTCGACAAGTGCTCCGGTTTTAGCGTCACGCCCTACAAGATAAAGGGTTGACCCTATCATCTCGGTTCGCGGTGCCGCTATAATCGCATTTGCTTCTGCGTGGACACTGCGGCACAGTTCATAGCGTTCCCCACGCGGAATACCAAGTTGCTCACGTCTGCAGAATTTAAGATCGCAGCAGTTTTTTCTGCCTCTCGGGGCACCTGTGTACCCGGTTGATACGATAGAATCGTTGCGCACGATAATCGCGCCAAAGTTTCTCCTTAGACATGTACCGCGCTCGAGCACTGTTTCTGCTATATCCAGATAGTAATTAAATTTGTCGCGCCTTTCCATATTTTATCCACCTCTCTATTTAATAAATAAAGTTTAAGAAAATTTGCTGTCGTATACTATGCATCCGTCTGAAATCCGGATGCAGCGTGACATGCACTTTGCTATGTCATTGTCATGCGTAATTAAAATAACAGTAGAACCACGGCGGTTGAGGTCGCAAAGCAGGTCGAGGATTTCTTTACCCGAAGATGAGTCTAAATTTCCGGTGGGTTCATCTGCAAGAAGTATGGACGGTGAGCGTATTATCGCCCTTGCAATTGCCACGCGTTGCTGCTGACCGCCGGACATCTCCGAGGGACGGTGAGAAAGCCTGTGGGACAATCCCACTTGCTCAAGTGCCTCGAGTGCAAGCTCGAGGCGTTTCTCACGTGATATGTTTGCGTAAATAAGCGGCAATTCAACGTTTTCCAATGCGTTCATTTTTGAGAGTAAATTAAAACCCTGAAATACAAACCCAAGCTCGCGGCTTCGTAGAAGTGAGCGCTCATCCGCACTAAGAGTATTTATATTCCTGCCGTTTAGGATATATTCGCCTTTTGCGGAAATATCAAGCAACCCAAGTATGTTCATCAGCGTCGATTTTCCGGAACCGGACTGCCCGACTATTGCGACTGACTCACCGTCTGTTATACTCAGGTTTATGTTCTTTAAGGCGTGAACACATCCTGCACTGGAATGGTAGTATTTCTCAATTTGACGTAGGGTAATCAAAGATAAAATCAAACCTTCCGATTTTATTATATCTTTTTTATTCCCTAATTTCAAGAAAAGATACTGTAAAAGTTTCGTTAATTTTGTAAAAACACCAAAAAAACGGAAAAATCATTGACAGTCAACCAATGTGTGTAAAAAACAGGCTTTTTTTGTTTATCAAACGAGGATTATTGTGTATTTTAGCAAATTGACTTTTGCTTGCAATACCTATATAATTGACTACATATGAGAATTTCGTGAATACAAAACGAAAAAACGGAAGGAGTCAACTATGTCAACATTGGATTTGTCGCCGATTGACGCTATTTTGCACCGTCATGCGTGCAGCCGGCAAAACATTATTCCGATTCTGCAGGACGTGCAGAAGCAGTATCGCTATCTGCCTGAGGAGGCACTTAACTATCTGTCTGTAAAGCTGGATATGACAGTTGCGAAAATCTACAGCATAGCAACCTTTTATGAAAACTTCTCACTCAAGCCGAAGGGAAAATACGTTATAAGAATTTGTGACGGTACTGCATGCCATGTTAAAAAGTCCATCCCGATTCTTAACGCACTGCGTGCAAAGCTCGGCCTTGCAGACGGTCAGAATACGTCTGACGATATGCTCTTTACGGTTGAAACCGTATCATGCCTGGGCGCATGTGGCCTTGCACCGGTTATGATGGTGGATGAAGAAGTTCATTCAAAGGTAACTCCCGAGTATGCAGAAAACTTGATTGACACGCTGAGAAATCAGGAAAATCAATAGGCGCACTGCGCTTGAAATGACAGAGAGGTGAGCGATTTGAATATAACATCAACAGAAGCGCTCCGCCATTTGCAGCAGGAATATTCACGTGCGCTGGAGTCCATGGAAATGAGAATCCTGGTTTGCGGCGGTACCGGTTGTGTGGCGGGCGGCTCGGTTAAAATTTACGAGCGTCTTTTGGAACTTGCAAAGGAACGTGGAATAAACGCGAAAATAGATATTGATATACATGAATGTGGCGGAGTGGGTATCCACGAAAGTGCATGCCACGGCTTCTGCGAGAACGGCCCTATAGTTATAGTAAAGCCACAGGAGTGGCTTTACAGCAGAGTAACGGTTGCAGACTGCGAGGATATTATAGAAACCACGCTTATAGGCAAAAAGCCGGTTGAGCGTCTCTTCTTCTCAAAGGGCGACAAGGTTTTCTCCGAATACCACGAAATTCCGTTCTATAATAAACAAACCCGCGTTGCACTGGAAAATTGCGGCGAGGCGGATGTAAATTCACTTAAAGAATATATAGCACGCGGAGGATACTCTGCAGTTGCCAAGGTTATAGACTCAATGACCGGTGAAGAGGTCTGCCAGGTTGTTACTGATGCAGGTCTGCGTGGTCGCGGTGGCGGTGGTTATCCGGCAGGAAGAAAATGGAGCCAGGTTCGCCGTCAGACGAATTACCCCAAGTATGTTGTATGTAACGGTGACGAGGGCGACCCCGGCGCATTTATGGACCGCTCGGTGCTTGAAGGTGACCCGCACAGAATAATTGAGGGAATGATGATAGCCGGTCTTGCGGTCGGAAGTGAGTATGGCTACATATATGTACGTGCGGAATATCCGCTGGCAGTTCGCCGCCTCAATGAGGCTATAGTCGCCGCGCGTCAGGCGGGTATCTTGGGCGAGGATATTATGGGCAGCGGTAAGAAGTTTGACATCCGCATAAACCAGGGCGCAGGCGCATTTGTATGCGGCGAGGGAAGTGCCCTTACCGCGTCTATTGAGGGTGAACGCGGAATGCCGCGTGTTAAGCCACCGCGTACTGTAGAAGCGGGACTGTTCGGCAAGCCCACGGTTTTAAATAATGTTGAAACTTTTGCAAACGTGCCCAACATCATTTTAAAGGGTGCGGATGAATTTAAGAAGCTCGGAACCGAGAAAAGCCCGGGAACAAAGGCGTTTGCGGTTACCGGTAATGTTGAGATTACAGGTCTTATAGAAGTTCCTATGGGAATCACAATGCGCGAAATCGTATACGATATTTGCGGCGGAATCAAGAACGGTAAGGCATTTAAAGCGGTTCAGATAGGTGGCCCGTCAGGCGGATGTCTGCCGGCTGAGTATCTGGATATGCCGCTTGATTTTGACTCACTTTCAGAGGTCGGAGCAATGATAGGCTCAGGTGGCTTGGTTGTCCTTGATGAGGATACCTGTATGGTCGAAATTGCGCGCTTCTTTATGAACTTTACGCAGAATGAGTCATGCGGAAAGTGCATTCCGTGCCGTGAGGGTACGCGCCGTATGCTTGAAATACTCGAGCGCATAGTTGCCGGTGAGGGCGAACCTTCCGATATTGATATGCTCCTTGAGTTGGGTGAGACCATCTCCGTAACATCACTGTGCGGTCTGGGTAAATCTGCGGCATCTCCGGTGCTCTCGACTCTAAAGTATTTCCGTGACGAGTATGAGGCGCATATCTTCCAAAAGAAATGCCCGGCAGGTGTGTGCAAAAAGCTTGCGCCCATAGCCATTGACCCGGAAAAGTGTAAAGGCTGCAGCAAGTGTGCAAAGGCATGCCCGGTTGAGGCTATTTCCGGAAAAATAAAAGAGCCGTTTGTTATAGATGAAAACAAGTGCATCAAGTGCGGTGCATGTATCAATACCTGTCCGTTTGGCGCAATAGGAGGTGGAAACTGATGAAGGGATGCATTACCATAAACGGTCATAAAGTTACCTTTGACCAGGAGAAAAACCTCCTCGAAGTAATCCGCAACGCGGGAATAGAGCTTCCTAATTTCTGTTACCATTCAGAGCTTTCCACTTATGGTGCATGCCGCATGTGTATAGTAGAGGACGAGAAGGGTCGCATCATGACCTCCTGCTCAACTATCCCTTACGACGGCATGGTGGTGTTTACAAACACTCCGCGCCTGAGAAAATACCGCAGAAACATTCTTGAGCTCCTGCTTGCAAACCATGATTGCGATTGTACTACATGTATCAAGAGCGGGCGTTGTAAGCTGCAGGATTTAGCTCTTAAAATGGGCGTGCGTAATGTACGCTTTAAGAATACGCATAAAGGCCATCCGGTTGACAACTCAAGTCCCTCAATCGTGCGTGATCCGAATAAGTGCATCATGTGCGGCGAGTGCGTGCGTATGTGTGAAGAGGTGCAGGGCGTGGGTGCAATTTGTATTGCAAACCGCGGTGCATCCATTCAGGTTATGACCGCGTACAATAAACCGCTCAGCGAGTCAAACTGCATTAACTGCGGTCAGTGCCGCAGCGTTTGCCCGACCGGTGCGCTCACAATTAAAAATGATAATGCAGCAGTATGGGATGCACTCAGTGACCCGAATACCCGCGTTATTGCTCAGGTTGCTCCGGCTGTCCGTGTTGCAATCGGTGAGGAATTTGGTTTTGCACCGGGTTCCGAGCAGATGGGACGACTCGTAGCTGCACTCCGCAAAATGGGCTTTGACGAGGTTTATGACACTATCGTAGGTGCTGACCTTACCGTAACCGAGGAGACCAATGAGTTCCTCTCAAGATTTGAAAGTGGGGAAAAGCTCCCGCTGTTTACATCGTGCTGCCCGGGATGGATGGCATTTGCTAAGGAAAAGTATCCCGAGCTTGAAGAAAATATTTCAAGCTGCAAATCTCCGATGGAGATGTTCGGCGTAGTTATAAAAGAGTATTTTGCGGAAAAGGACAAGCAGGAAGGCAAGCGTACAATAAACGTTGCAATCATGCCGTGTACCGCAAAGAAAGCAGAAGCTAAACTGCCTGAATTTTATGGCGAGAACGGTCCGGATGTCGATTTTGTAATAACCACGCAGGAGCTGTGCATGATGATGGCAGAAGCGGGAATCAAGTTTGCATCCCTGCCTGAGGACAGTGCGGATATGCCATTCGGTCTCGGCTCAGGTGCAGGTGTTATTTTCGGTGTTACCGGCGGTGTTACCGAAAGTGTAATCCGCCAGGTTATGCAGGTTCATTCTCAACAGGAGCTGCGTGATATTGCGTTTATGCCGGTTCGCGGAATGTCAGGTATTCGCGAGCTTACGCTTGAACTCGGTGATAAGTCAATTCGCATTGCAGTGGTAAACGGATTAAAAAATGCGGACCTTCTCATTAAGAAAATTAAAAAAGGCGAAGTTGAATATGACTTTGTAGAGGTTATGGCATGTACCGGCGGATGTATCGGCGGTGCGGGTCAGCCGCTTCCGCAGAATGCGCAAGTCCGTGCAGAACGTGCGAAGGGCTTGTACGGTGCGGATAACGTTGCGCAGATTAAGCGCAGCGAAGAGAATCCGATGATTACCGAGCTTTACAACGGCCTTCTCAAGGATAAAACGCATATCCTCCATCGAAAGCACCACTAAAAAGTAAAAGAAGCAGGCTGCCCGGCAGCCTGCTCTTTTAGAATTTAAAAGGAGTGGATATAATGTCTGTTACATATGTAAATACCATAACTGCGCGTGAGTATAATGAGCTTCGCGCGCTGACGGACTGGTTTGAGTATTCAGACCGTCAGATGCAGATTGGTATAGACAGTTCTGAATATATTATCGTAGCAATGGACGGCGAAAAGGTTATCGGAGCAGCACGCCTTATAGGTGACGGAGCGTGCTACGGAATTATAGCCGACGTTATAGTGCGTCCGGAGTATCGCGGTGCAGGGATAGGTAAGCACATGGTTGGGAGCATAATTGAATATGTAAAAACAAAAATTGCCGATGGCGAGACATATGGGCTTAACCTGATGGCTGCCAAAGGACGCGAGACCTTCTATGAGCAATTGGGGTTTGTTCGCAGAAATGAGGACTCAGGACATGGGATGGCTATCCGTGTTCAAGGGTAATTCGACTGATTTTAACGTATATCAGGGCTGACAAATAAAAAAACTGCAGAAAATTTGCAAAAATTTTGTATAATTGTTGACTCGTTGCCAATAATCTGTTATAATTCGTTATTGTGTAGTAGTATGCTGAGTAATCTGCGCGAAAATCGGATATTAACTATTCCGATGCAGTCATGGAGGAAGTTTTTACAATGCTCACGGAGCTTAAAAATTCAAAAAAAGCTGTCGGGCTTAAGCAATCCCGAAAAGCCATAAAAGACGGCTGTGCCAAGCGCGTGTACTTAGCTGCGAATGCAGATGAATTAATTTGTGCACCTGTTGCCGAGCTTTGTAAAGAGCTTGGGGTTGAGGTTTTCACCGTGGAAACCATGAGTCAACTCGGGCAGGCATGCGGCATAAATGTCGGCGCGGCGGTTGCCGTGTTACTTAAATAGCGATTTTCCCGCGCCTTTTACCGGCGCGTGAGAATATACATCATCTTAGAGGAAAGGAGGAACTGTTTCAATGCCTACAGTAAACCAGTTGATTCGCAAGGGCAGGGAGGTTTCCGTTTATAAGTCTACGGCTCCGGCACTTCAAAAGGGCTTTAACTCTCTTAAGAAAGCCGAAACCGATCAGAGCTCTCCCCAGAAGCGTGGCGTTTGCACGGCGGTTCGTACTGCAACCCCGAAGAAGCCGAACTCTGCACTTCGTAAGATCGCCCGTGTGCGTCTGACTAACGGCACTGAAGTATCCGCTTACATTCCGGGTATCGGTCACAACCTGCAGGAGCATAGCGTTGTTATGATCCGCGGCGGTCGTGTTAAGGACCTGCCGGGTGTTCGTTACCACATTATCCGCGGAACTCTGGATACACAAGGTGTCAACGAGCGCAAGCAAGCTCGCTCCAAGTACGGCGCTAAGAAGCCGAAGAGCAAATAACGATTTAGTTTGGAGAAATTTGCACATTGTATTTTGACTTTACCGCGCATTCGCAAGGCGAAGTCACTGCCTTGCCAGGCGTTTATATAGAAAACTTTCTGTTTTCGTCCCGAATTTCGGGGGTATAAACCTCTCGGCAGGCACCAACCGAAAAGCGCCAGGCACTGGGTTTAAATAACTCAAAGCGTGTTTTCGGAAGTACCTATGAAATCATTCCTATATGAAGGAGGGAAGAACAGTGCCAAGAAGAGGATTTGTCCCGAAGAGGGACGTATTGCCCGATCCGCTGTATAACTCAAAGCTTGTAACAAAGCTCATCAACAGTGTTATGCTCGACGGTAAGAAGGGCGTTGCTCAGAAAATCGTTTACGGTGCGTTTGACATCGTTAAGGAGAAGACTGAAAAGGAGCCCCTGGAGGCTTTCACCGCTGCGCTTGAGAATATCATGCCGGTTCTGGAAGTTAAGGCTCGCCGTGTAGGTGGTGCTACCTACCAGGTTCCGATGGAAGTCCGTCCGGAGCGTCGTCAGACCTTAGGCCTTCGCTGGCTGACCGCTTACTCCCGCACCAGAAGTGAGAGAACCATGGCTGACCGCCTTGCAGGCGAGATCATGGACGCTATCAACGGTGTTGGCGGAGCAGTTAAAAAGCGTGAGGATACCCACAAGATGGCAGAAGCAAACAAAGCGTTTGCACATTTCCGCTGGTAATCCGGGGAATGCTGGCTGTCTCAAAAAAAAAATTTTGTGATATGGACGGTCTGCGCTGCATGACCTTGTCCCCCGTTATACCACGGAAAGGAGACACACGATGCCAAGAGAGTTTCCTCTTGAATTAACAAGAAATATTGGAATTATGGCGCATATCGATGCGGGTAAGACCACCACTACCGAGCGTATCCTGTACTACACCGGTCGTAACTACAAGATCGGTGATACCCATGACGGCACTGCTACCATGGACTGGATGGCTCAGGAGCAGGAGCGCGGAATAACCATTACCTCCGCTGCTACCACCTGCCACTGGAAAGGTCACCGTATCAATATAATCGACACCCCGGGCCACGTTGACTTTACCATCGAGGTTGAGCGCTCACTGCGTGTTCTCGACGGAAGCGTTACCGTTTTCTGTGCTAAGGGCGGTGTTGAGCCGCAGTCTGAGACCGTTTGGCGTCAGGCTGACAAGTACAACGTTCCGCGTATGGCTTATGTAAATAAGATGGATATCATGGGCGCGGATTTCTTTAACGTTGTTAACATGATGAAGGATCGCCTTAAATGTAATGCGGTTCCGATTCAGTTGCCTATCGGAAAAGAAGACACCTTTAAGGGTATTGTTGACCTGGTAACCATGAAGGCTACTGTCTATTATGATGCACTGGGCACCGATGTCCGCGAGGAAGAAATTCCGGAGGATTTGAAGGATATGGCTGAGGAGTACCGTGTTGCACTTCTCGAAGCTATTTCCGATTTTGATGACGAGATCATGATGAAGTATCTCGAGGGTGAAGAAATCTCCGAAGAGACTATTCATAATGCGATTCGCCAGGCGACTATCGCTGTTAAGATGATCCCTGTCTGCTGCGGTACCTCTTACCGCAACAAGGGCGTTCAGAAGCTGCTGGATGCGGTTGTAGCATATATGCCCGCTCCGACAGACATTCCGCCTATCGCAGGCATTAACCCGGATACCGGCGAGGAGGATTCCCGTCCGTCCGACGATAATGCACCGTTTGCTGCGCTCGCATTTAAGATTGCGACCGACCCATACGTAGGTAAGCTCTGCTTCTTCCGCGTATACTCAGGTCAGCTTGATGCAGGCTCTGCAGTACTCAATACTGTTAAGGGCAACAAAGAGCGTATCGGACGTATTCTGCAGATGCACGCAAACCACCGTGAGGACATCGAAAGAGTTTACTCCGGCGATATTGCTGCAGCTGTAGGTCTTAAGAACACCACCACCGGTGACACTCTCTGCGATGAGAAGGCACCGATTATCCTTGAGTCCATGGAATTCCCCGAGCCGGTTATCCGTGTTGCTATCGAGCCGAAGACGAAAGCCGGTCAGGAGAAGATGGGCATTGCGCTTGCAAAGCTTGCTGAAGAAGATCCGACCTTCCGCACCTATACTGATGAGGAAACCGGTCAGACCATCATCGCAGGTATGGGCGAGCTGCATCTGGAGATTATCGTTGACCGTCTGCTTCGCGAATTCAAGGTTGAAGCTAACGTAGGTAAGCCCCAGGTTGCTTACAAGGAAACCATTCGTAAGTCAGCCGATGTTGACCATAAGTATTCTCGTCAGTCCGGCGGTAAAGGTCAGTACGGTCATGTTAAGATTATCGTTGAGCCCAACGAGTCCGGCAAGGGCTACGAGTTCGTCAACAAAATCGTTGGCGGCGCAGTACCGAAGGAATACATTCCGGCGGTCGACGCAGGTATCCAGGGTGCTATGCAGGCTGGTATCCTCGCAGGCTACAACGTAGTTGATGTAAAGGTAACCCTCTACGATGGCTCTTACCATGAGGTTGACTCTTCTGAAATGGCATTTAAGATTGCCGGCAGTATGGCATTCAAGGAAGCATGCCGCAAGGCTGATCCGGTTCTCATGGAGCCGATCATGAAGGTTGCTGTTATCACGCCTGAGGATTACATGGGCGACGTTATCGGCGATTTGAACGCACGCCGCGGTATGATTCAGGGTATGTAAGCTCGTGCAGGTGCACAGGAGATTGAGGCATTCGTTCCGCTCTCCGAAATGTTCGGATATGCTACCGACCTGCGTTCACGTACCCAGGGCCGTGGACAGTACACCATGGAGCCCAGCCACTATGTTGAGCTGCCCAAGAGCCTGCAGGAGAAGATAATCACTTCTCGCAGCAAGCAGGCTGAGTAAAAATTTCTGAATTTTGCAAAAAAGTAGTTGCAATATTTAGGTTTTTACTATAAAATATAACTTGATTACTGCGTATTATAAAAGCGCAGAAAACAAAAGTCATTAAAAAACGGATTCAAATATAAGGAGGATTAGCAAAATGGCAAAAGAAAAATTTGAAAGATCCAAACCGCACGTAAATATTGGTACTATCGGTCACGTTGACCACGGCAAAACCACTCTTACCGCAGCTATCACCAAGACCCTTTCTTTCCAGGGCAAGGCTCAGTTCGAGGCATATGATATGATCGACAAGGCTCCCGAAGAGAGAGAGCGTGGTATTACTATCAACACTGCTCACGTTGAGTATCAGACTGACGCACGTCACTATGCTCACGTTGACTGCCCGGGACATGCTGACTATGTTAAGAACATGATCACCGGTGCTGCTCAGATGGACGGTGCTATACTGGTTGTTTCCGCAGCTGACGGCCCGATGCCGCAGACCCGTGAGCACATCCTGCTCGCTCGTCAGGTTGGCGTTCCGAGCATCGTTGTTTTCATGAACAAGGTTGACCAGGTTGACGACGAAGAGCTCCTCGAGCTCGTTGAGATGGAAGTTCGTGATCTTCTTTCTTCCTACGAGTTCCCGGGCGACGATATTCCGATAATCAAGGGTTCTGCTCTTGCAGCTCTTGAAGCAGGCGATGACATCAGCGATGCAGCATATGCACCGATCATCGAGCTCATGAACGCTGTTGACGAGTACATCCCGACTCCGGAGCGTAAGAGCGATCTGCCGTTCCTTATGCCTGTTGAGGACGTATTCACCATCACCGGCCGTGGTACTGTTGCTACCGGTCGTGTTGAGCGTGGCCAGTTGAAGCTCAGTGAAGAAGTTGAAATCGTTGGTCTGACCGACGAGAGAAAGAAGACCGTTGTTACCGGTATCGAAATGTTCCGCAAGCTGCTTGACTATGCAGAAGCAGGCGACAACATCGGTGCTCTGCTCCGTGGCATTGCAAAGACTGATATCGAGCGCGGCCAGGTTCTTTCCAAGCCCGGCTCCATCAACCCGCACACCAAGTTCAAGGGCCAGGTTTACGTTCTGACCAAGGAAGAAGGCGGCCGTCATAAGCCTTTCTTCTCCAACTACCGTCCGCAGTTCTATTTCCGTACAACTGACGTTACCGGTGTTATCACTCTTCCGGAAGGCACTGAGATGTGCATGCCGGGCGATAACGTTGAGATGGACGTTGAGCTGATCACCCCGATCGCTATCGAAGAGGGTCTCCGCTTCGCTATCCGTGAAGGTGGCAGAACTGTTGGTTCCGGCGTTGTTGTTGGTGTCAACGAATAATTAATCAGATATTAATTAAAAGAGCTGCCGCGTTATTGCGGCAGCTCTTTGCCATTTATTTTGGAGGATGGTATCATGGTAGGAAAAACAGTAGGAATAGTGGGATTGGGCTTAATAGGAGGCTCGTTTGCAAAGGCAATCCACAGATGTGGTATCAAGGTTTTGGGATGGGATATCTGTGGTTCCTCGATAGAGTCCGCGCTTTGCGACAATGCCATCGACGGCGTGTTGGATAGCCCGGAAAAATGCGATATTCTAATTCTTGCCCTCTATCCTAAAAATGCAGTCAAATATGTTCAAACTAACAAGGAAAGACTAAAAAAGGGGCTTATTATAACCGATTTATGCGGGGTAAAACGCTCAGTCTATTCAAAGATAGAACCAATTTGCAAGGAGTGCGGGGCACTTTATATTGGCGCACACCCTATGGCGGGTAAAGAGTGCTGGGGATATGCATTCGCTGATGCCGAAATGTTTGAGGAAGCGAGCATGCTGCTCACACCTGCGGAAAATGTCCCGCAAGAGGCGATAGATGATATAAACATTCTGTGTTTGCAGGCGGGATTCGGGCAAATAATAGTAACAACACCGGAAGAACACGATGAAATAATAGCGTATACATCCCAGCTTGCTCATATAGTCAGCGGTGCATATATTAAAAGCCCCACTGCAGAGCGCCATGACGGCTTCAGTGCAGGGAGCTATAGAGATTTAACACGTGTTGCAAAACTCAACGAGAATATGTGGACCGAACTTTTTTTGGATAACAGTGAAAATTTGAGCCGCGAAATAAGCGTGGTTATAAAACATCTGGAGGATTATAAGGATGCGCTTGACAGGCGCGACGAGAATGCGCTCCATGAATTGCTCCGTCAGGCACGTGTCCGCAAGGAAACTATCGGATAATACCTGACATCAGTAGCCATAAGAACACCGCGGTTTGTGCTATAAAAAGTGAGCTTACCAAATAACGGAACCGTGGCTTTGATATTTTGTGATGGAATAATACCATCCCGCTCAATGCACCGTAAGAGCCAGAAATGAGTGTAATAAATATCAAAAACTTTTCGGGAACGCGACGGGTTTTTACCTTGGCAAATAGCTTGTCCGCGCCATAAATTAATAGAACCGCAACGTTGTATATGGCTAAATAGATAAGAAACTTCATGAACGCATACCTCCGATAATATACATGAAATGGAGAAAAACTATGATTTTCTCAGAACAAACGCTGGATTTTTTAATAGAAAACCGCATACGCGATGACCGAAACTGGTATAAAGAAAATAAGCCTACATTCGAAAGATATGTACTCGCGCCACTTCAGGAGTTAGTAGAGAAGCTGACTCCGACTATGCTGGATATTGACGACCAATTTATCTGCCAACCGAGAATTGGCCGTGCAATTTCGCGCATACACCGGGATACACGATTTTCCAAAGATAAATCAATATTCCGAGACCATATGTGGTGCACGTTCCGGAGAAATAAGAACGAGTATGGCAGGCATCTGCCTGAAATCTTTTTTGAAATATCACCGCGCGGATTTTCATGCGGCTGCGGGTACTACAAGACCGACGCAGAAAGCCTTGAAGCTATGCGTAGCATGATACTCAATGAGGATGAGGTTTTCAAAAAAGCATTCCGCGCGGTAGAACGTCAGGATGTATTCTATATCTACGGCGAGATGTATAAACGCAGTAAATTCCCTGACGCGAAGGAGAAATATAAATCATGGCTTGACCGAAAGAGCATATGCCTTTTCCATGAGAGCCAGGATTTTGACCTGCTTTTCTCCGAAGAATTGTCAGACTGGCTCGCAGAAAAGCTTAAATCCTTGGCACCAGTGTATAAGTTCTTCTTAAAAGCAGAAAGCCACAGAATTAAAGATATAAGATGAAAAAATACCTTGGAGAATTAATGTTTTCCAAGGTGATTTTTTTTATTGGGTTTTCGTGTTATTGATTTCCGTTGCTTTATAATTTGAACTTTTACCGGAACGCCTTTGATTTTGCCGTCATCAGTATTCATAGCAGAGATTATTTTCGCCGCATTGTGTGACGATACATTAAGTGTTGTCTGCTTAGGACCAATTTGCACATCGATTATATCACCGCTTCGAAGACCGACCTTGGCGGAAAGTGCGCCTAAAATGTCCTTATGCGTAAAATGCTTGTTAAGACCGCCATTTATTGATAAGCTGACGGTTTTAGAGGGTTCGTTTTTTGTTTTTACTGCAGGCTTTTCCTTTGAAACGGCTTTGCCTTGCGGTGCGCTTGTCTTTTGGGATGCTGCGGCTTTTGTTTTAGACGTAGGAGAATTTTTTACTCCTGAAGACTTAATCGCCATGCCGATAAGTGCTGCCGCAATTTCAGCCGCAGTCTCACCGGTTTGATCCATTATTCGGTCCACGGTTTTTAAATAGCAAGAATTGTCATTCTCAAACAGTGCAGTGCGGACGCGCGAGACAAATTCTCTTTCTGCTGCCTCTGATAATCCTTTTTTGCTTTCTTTTGCCATAAAATAATTCCTTTACTAATTATAATTCTGATTCTAAAATAGCTTCGGCCACGCGAAGGCCGTCCGTTGCAGCGGACATAATTCCGCCTGCGTACCCCGCGCCTTCTCCGCACGGATATAACCCACGCAGATTAGATTGCAGCGTTTTATCGCGTAAAATACGTAGCGGCGATGAGGTTCTGGTTTCAACACCGGTCATCACCGCATCGGGGGCTGCAAAACCGCGGATGCGCTTGTCAAATTCATTTAATCCGTACAATAGCGCATTGTTTATAAATTCGGGGAAAAGCTCCCTGAGGTTTGCTGGCACTACCCCCGGCTTGTAGCTTGGCTCGACTGGCCCAAATTGCTTTGAAGATATGTTTTGCCGGAACGAAGCTACGGTTTGTGCGGGTGCGCGATAATTTCTGCCGCCTGCAATAAAAGCGGCTTGCTCGAACTTGCGTTGGAACATAACGCCGGACATCGGGCTATTGCCAAAGTCCTCGGGGGAAACACCGACGAGCAATGCGCTGTTTGCGTTTTTCTCATCACGTGCAAATCTGCTCATACCGTTTGTGACTACGCCACCTTCTTCCGAGGCTGCGGCTACAACCACACCGCCCGGGCACATGCAGAAAGTGTAAATCCCGCGCCCATCCGGCATATGGCAGGAGAGCTTATAATCTGCCGCGGGGAGATTGGGATGCGCGGCAAACTTTTCACCGTATTGGGAGAGGTTTATAAAGCTTTGAAGATGCTCTATGCGCACACCCACGGAAAATGGCTTTGCCTCAAGGTCGGCACCGTTATCACTGAGCCATGAAAACACATCTCGCGCAGAATGCCCGACAGCCAATACCACGTGATTTGTGCTTATAATACCCGAATTGCCGTCATAATCACGGAATTCCACGCCTGTTACTCTTCCTGACTCTATTCGTATGCGCTCCGCTGTGCGGCGGAAGAAAACCTTACCGCCGAGAGACTGTATCCTCTTGCGCAGCTCGCGCACAGTGTTTACCAGATTGTCCGTTCCGATATGTGGCTTATGCAGATAGAGTATCTCAGCAGGCGCACCGCAGGAAACAAAGGTTTCGAGCACGTGGCGGTTGCGCGGGTCATTTGTTCCGGTGGTGAGCTTGCCGTCAGAAAAAGTGCCGGCACCTCCTTCACCAAACTGCACATTTGACGATGCGTCAAACATCCCGCCTGACCAGAACTCATTTACGCGCTTTAAGCGCGTATCAACATCCTCACCACGCTCTAACAGTATCGGATTCGCTCCGGCTTGCGCTAAAGACAGTGCTGCAAAAAGCCCTGCAGGTCCTGCACCGATTACGACCGGGGAAAGAGCAAAGCTTTTCCTCGCGATGGTATATTCATCCGGTGCAGTATATAAGTCGGCGTTTTTGCATCCGCTTTTGGAAAGCACGCGTTTCTCATCGGTGCTGAGAGAAACATTTACCGTGTACACAAAATGAACATCCTCTTTTTTTCGCGCATCTATTGACTTGCGTGATATAGAGAATGTGCGTATATCGCCATCCGCTATCTTTAGCAGACGACAAACTTTTTTTCTCAAAGACTCTTCCGATGAGTCCGGGGAGAGCTTTATATTTCTTACTTGAATCATAGATAGTGCATCCTTAAATACGTATAGAAATAGTATACTAAAAAAAAATAAAATTTTCCACAAAAAATTTTGAAAAAACTCTTTACAAATGAAAATTTATATGATATTATAATAACACAAAATAAGAATGATTACTGATTTTTGAGGAAATGCTTATGACGCAAAGGAAAAATTTTAGTCACAAACGTCAGGCAATTTTAGATGTAATTTGCAGTACGGATACGCATCCGGACGCTGAATGGGTTTATAAAAAACTCAAAGAGAAATATCCGAAGCTCAGCCTCGGAACCGTTTATCGCAACATTGCCGAGTTTAAAGAGGACGGCAGCGTGGCAACGGTAGCGGTTGTCAGCGGGATAGAGAGGATAGACGGTAACATTAAATCACATCCGCACTTTATATGCAGTGAATGTAATGCGGTAATTGATGTGGATGCAGATGTTGACGCTGACAATCTGTGCAGGCAAATATCTGAAAAATACGGTATTGAATGCAACAGATTGGAGATTCTCTTCTCTGGTAAATGTTCAAACTGCAAAACAAAGAATGAAAATACCTGATAGGAAATATGTTTATCATAGCACTGTAATACAGAGCTATTAAAATTTTTAAAAATTATTTATTATATGGAGGAAACAAAAATGAAAAAGTATGTATGCCAGATTTGCGGATATGTTCACGAGGGTAACGAGGCACCGGAGTCCTGCCCGCAGTGCAATGCACCCAAGGCAAAGTTTATTGAGCAGGCTCAGGGCGAGCGTGTATATGCAGATGAGCATCGTGTAGGCGTTGCGCAGGGTGTGGACCCTGAAATCATAGAAGGTCTGCGCATGAACTTCACCGGCGAGTGCACAGAGGTAGGTATGTACCTTGCAATGGCTCGTGTAGCTCACCGTGAGGGCTATCCGGAAATCGGTCTGTATTGGGAAAAGGCAGCTTGGGAAGAGGCTGAGCACGCAGCGAAATTTGCTGAGCTTTTGGGCGAGGTCGTTACTGACAGCACCAAGAAAAACCTTGAGCTTCGCATTGATGCAGAGAACGGTGCAACCGCAGGCAAGTTTGAGCTTGCGAAAAAAGCAAAAGCTCTTAACCTGGATGCAATCCATGATACCGTCCATGAGATGGCAAAGGACGAAGCTCGCCACGGCAGAGCTTTTGAAGGCCTCCTCAAGAGATACTTCAACTAATAACAAAAAATTCAATTTTAAAGGGTTCGGTGTATTCCGAACCCTTATTGCATGGCATGTTTTAAACTGAATTAAAAAACGCTTGACAGGTTGAAATCGAGGTGTTATAATATAATACAAATTTAAACGCTGTGATGCGGAATAGTATGTAAAACTTTCGCCTTAAGAGAGATACCGGTCGGTGCGAGGTATCGGGGAAGCTTTGCTGAACTCACCGCGGAGCGGTTGCCATGAAAGTTGCAGTAGTGGCAGACGGGAACTCCCGTAACAGAGTTAAGATGTGTTGGCATCTAAAGGGCATCCTTTATAGGGTGAAGAAGAGTGGTACCGCGGAAACAAAGAGTTTTAACGTTTTCGTCTCTTTAAATCAGCAAAGAGACGGGAACGTTTTTTTGTTAAAAGAATCCGATTGCTATATATTTAGAGTTTGAAAGGAGTTTTCAAAATGAGAAAGATAAACATTGCAGACATTACTCTTAAAAAGCTTTCCGAGGACCGCGGCATTTCACTGCTGTTCCGTGAAAAATCCGCAATAGCAAATTGCGCAGACGCGCTCGGCGCGGATACTGTCGAGCTGCCTGCAGTAAAAAATCTTCGCGAGGACACGATTATATATAAAACAATTGCGCAGAATGTTGCGACTGCAACACTCGCTATTCCGGTCGGCTTTAATAAAGAGGATGTTGCCTCTGTATGGGAATGCGTTAAGGATGCAAAATACCCGCGACTTCAGATAGAGCTTCCGGTATCAACACTCCAGATGGAGTATATGTATCACATCAAACAAACCGTCATGCTTGAGAAGATTTCTGAGCTTATAAAAGAAGCAAAAGCGTATTGTGATGACGTGGAGTTTTCTGCCCTTGATGCAACAAGAGCAGATGAAGACTTCCTTATAGCTGCTGCAAAAGAAGCTGAGGTAAGCGGCGCGGGTATCATCACCGTATGCGATAATGCGGGCGCATCAACTCCGGATGAAATTGCAGAGCTTGTTGCAAAGGTAAAATCCGCTGTAAGCGTTCCTGTATACGTTCAGGTTTCTGACCGTATAAACATGGGCGTTGCATCCGCCTTTGCGTCAATTTCAAAAGGCGCAGACGGCTTGAAATGCGCGATGGCGGGCGAGGATATCCTCTTAACCGGCGAAATCTCCGATGCAATAACTATTTGCGGTGCTCGAATAGATGCGGAAATTAAACTGGATGCCACAAAAATACATTCAAGCATTGATGACATGCTCTCCGGCATTAATCATGAAAGCTACGAATCTGAAAAGACAATAAGCGAAAAGAAAAAGATTTTACTTGATTCGGATTCTTCTATGTCTCAGGTAACTCTGGCGGCGGAGGTTTTGGGATATGAGCTTTCCGACTCGGATATAGGAAATGTATATAAAGCACTCATGCAGGTGTGTGAAAAGAAGGGCGCGGTCGGATTAAAGGAATTTGAAGCACTTATCGCAAGTTCTGCCATGCAGGCACCTTCGACATACCATTTTGAGGCATACACAACAACCAGCAGCAATGTTACAAACTCCATGTCGCAGGTTACGTTAAAGTGCAATGACGAGATCATGTGCGGTGTCAGCAATGGTGACGGCCCCATAGATGCCGCTTTCCGCGCTATAGAACAGTGCATAGGCCATCATTATGAGCTTGATGATTTTCAGGTTCAATCTGTAACTGAAGGAAAGGAAGCGTTAGGTTCGGCTCTTGTACGTCTTCGCAACAATGGAAAGCTCTATTCCGGCAACGGAACATCCACCGATATTGTTGCAGCAAGCATAAGAGCATATATTAACGCACTTAACAAAATCGTATTTGAGGAGGTATAATATGAAAATAGTATTTTCAACCAAGAATGTGAGCCGCGCTTCATTTCTTGATACCTGCCGTTATGCCTTCGATTACGGATTTGAAGGCTTTGAAATATACGATGCCATAAAGGAGCGCAGTTCACATCATGACAGTATATTGAGGCGTGACCGTATAGCAGACGCTAAAAGAAAGCTTTTAAACAGAAATCTTGCTGTTTCAGCTTTGCGCATGCCTGACGCGGTTGACAGTGAAAAAACAACGTCTGATTTAATTGTAAAGTATGTTGACTTGGCAGTTGCATCGGGTATTTCCAATGTCATTGTACGCATAGAAGAGAAGGTTTCGTTCGATGTTTTAAGCGAAAAACTCTCTACCGCTATAAAGCGGGCGGAGACAGGCGATGTCAGCATTCTGCTTGAAACCGTCGGTTATCTTGCAAACACCGAAAACGTAATCGGAATTATCAATCATTTCGCATCGGCGGGGGGCGGCGCTTCGTGGGACGTAAGAGGGACTTACTTTGCCGCGCATGAAAGTGCCGAAACGACGATCAAAAATCTCGGCGCATATATCAAGTACGTGCGCCTTGGCGATATGAAAGACGGGAAGACCGTTCTTATCGGCGAGGGTGATTTAGAGGTAGAAAAGGTGCTGAATGCGCTTTCATCTCTTAACTATGACGGCTTTATCTGTGCCGCT
>JAZRUF010000097.1:0-3628 GCA_045652405.1 Eubacteriales bacterium
GAAGTTGGTTGCCTTACCGGTGATCTTCTGGGTCGGCTCAATGATAACCTTGCCGTCCTTAGCGTAGGTAACAACCTTCATGCCCTTCTCGATGGTGCCGTTTACAACAGCCTCATCCTCGAGGTCAAGAGTGCCGGTTACGCCGGATACGCTTACGGTGGAGTCATTGTAGGTGCCAATCTTGCCGTCCTGCATCTCGCTGAGTGCGAAGATGTAAGAGAAGGTTGCGCCGCCGTCAACAGAAACGAAGCGGTACATCTGGAGCTTGTTCTTGCCCATGTTGTTTACAGCTGCCTTAACTGCAGCGGTGTTAGCTACATCATCAGCAAGAACCGGGTTGTTCGCGTTGTAGTTTGCCGTATCGGTTGCGTCGTTATTGAGTGCTTCGAATACCGGCTGTGCTAACTCGCCAGTGCCCTTGTCAGCCTGAGAAGCAGTTGCTTCAATTACGTTGATTCTGTCAGCGAATGCTGCGCCGTAGTACGGGATTGCCTTTTTCTCCGGAGTCTTCAGGTTCTGCGGAACGCGAGCTGAAGTGTAGGTGTTGTCTGCTTTATCGTCATTACCGTAGAATGCACGTGCCTCAACGGTCTTAACGTCGCCCTCTGCAGTGGTGAACTGGAGGTACGGCTTAATGCTCTTGGAGCTGGAAGACTCGCCGTTCGGGAACATCTCAATGTCTGCTGCCATTACGTCGTATGCAACAGTCTTGGAGTCAACCAGTACGTCACCAACGATTTCGATGTTGGTGTATGCGCCTTCCTTGCCGTCTGCCTTGAAGTATACGTTAACCATGTTGCCGAGCATGTCGTCAGAGAGATCTACATCCAGAGTCAGGATTCCGTAATCCTTCTCGCCTGAATAAGTGTCGCTGTACTCGTGGAGTATCTGAGAGCTGTCTCTCTTTGATGCAACGCTGCCGGATACACTCAGAGTATCAATATCCTGACCCTCTTCGTTACGTGCAATTTCGTATCTGCCGTTAGATACTACAAGACCACGATAGTGCTTAAGACCCATGGTCTTCTCACCCAGAGTCGGGTTCTCTGCTCCAACATCGCTCATCGGGTTGATCTGAGAGCCGGTGCCGGTGATTGCACTGTAAATGTAAACCGGTGCGAAGATGGTGTTTCTCATCAGCTTGCAAGCGAGCTCACGAGTTGCCGGCTGAGTCGGGTCGCCGGTCCAACCGTCGAATACGCCAAATTCCATTGCGTCTGCTACAACGTTTGCTGCCCAGTTCGGACCGCCGTAGCCTTCCTTAGCTGCGTCTGCACCAAGGCTTACGAGAAGCATCTTGGAGAGCTCTGCAACGGTAACATTGCCGTTCGGGTTGAACTTGTTGTTGCCGATGCCGCCTACGATACCCTGATTTGAGCAGTAGTTGATGTAACCCTTTGCCCAGGATACGTTTGCATTGTTCTGAACATCAGTGAAGATGCTCGGTGCGCCTGCGAAGAGCTTTCCTGCATCATCATAGCCGTACTTGAGTACGTAGATGAGCTTGGTGGTCTCTGCGCGGGTGATGTTGCCCTGCGGTTTAAAGGAGCCGTCCTGATAACCGCCGACTACGCCCAACTGAACGAGCATTGCTACATCGTCAGCAAAATCTGCGCCGATGGAAGCGTCGTCAGTGAACGCTGCGCCTGCAAACAATGTCAGAGACATTGCGAATGCAAGTGCCAGTGCCAGAACTTTTTTAAGGTTCTTCATGGTGTGTTTCCTCCCATAAAATAAATTTTTAAGGCTTACGCCTTTTACGTGTATCATGATAAACCATACTTCGACAATCGTCAAGAGGTTTTTTGCGAGTGTAAAATAACTGTAACATTTCTGACACATAAGCGGCTGTCGCTGTAAAATACGCGGATGCAGCTTGTAATAAATGAAAAATTTTACAGATATGGAAATTTTTAATGTTAAGCAAGTAATATAATTGCAAAAGCGCCGAACGTATGTTACAATAAAAAACAAGGTAAGACCTGAAACAGTGTAAAAGCTGGGCGGTTATGCCATCATCTCTTGATGAAAGGGGTGATAGCTTATGGATCAGAATTACATAATTTCATTTATGTTAATTTTATTGCTTATTGCATTGACCATAAAAAAATAACGCCCAACCGACCAAAGTTAGCGTTATTTTTCGAAAAATAATCTTCTTTTGGCATAACCGTTTAAGGTCTCGCCTTTTTCTATACTTATTATATGCCATCCCCTCCAGATTGTCAACATCATTTTCCGCACTTTACAACTTACCGCAAATTGGATATAATACATTATATATTATATGTAATCAAAACGGAGGACGGCTATGCTGGAACTGGATGAATTTAAAGTAAAGCTATCGTCGTTTCGCGCACCGCTCGGTGAGCTTCGCGAAGCGCTCGATATTGACGGTTGCATAAAGCTCGCCGCGGAGCTTGAGGAGCAGTCCGCGCAGGATGGGTTTTGGAACGACCTTGAGAATTCGCAGAAGGTGCTGCAGCAGATAAAGCAGCTTAAGGACAAGATAGGCGCGTATGAGAAGCTCGTCGGCGAGTGGGAGGACGCGACCACGCTCTGCGAAATGGCTATGGAGGAGAATGACGCAAGCCTTGTTGAGGAAATCGGCGCGTCAATTGCAAATGTCGAGGCGGAGATGGAACGTCAGCGCCTTGCAACGCTGCTGTCGGGCGAGTATGACAAAAACAACGCCATCGTATCCTTCCAGGCGGGTGCGGGCGGCACCGAGGCTCAGGACTGGGCGGAGATGCTCTACCGTATGTACACGCACTGGGCGGAGCGCCACGGATATAAGTATAAGATTTTAGATTATTTAGACGGTGACGAGGCGGGCATGAAGTCTGCAAGTATATTAATTGAGGGTGAGAACGCATACGGCTATTTAAAAAGCGAGATGGGTGTGCACCGTCTGGTGCGTATATCGCCGTTTGACGCATCGGGAAGACGGCATACCTCCTTTGCCGCAATCGAGGTCATGCCTGAGATTACCGAGGAGATTGAGGTGGACATCCGCGACGAGGATTTGAGGGTGGATACTTACCGCTCATCGGGTGCGGGCGGTCAGCACGTCAATAAAACCGAGTCCGCGATACGCATAACGCATATCCCGACAGGTATAGTCGTCGCGTGCCAGAACGAGCGCAGCCAACATCAGAACCGCGAGGTCGCGATGCGTATGCTCAAGTCGCGCCTTATTGAGATTAAAGAGCGCGAGAATTTAGAGCGCATTGAGGACATCAAGGGTGAGCAGAAGTTAATCGAGTGGGGCAGCCAGATACGCTCATACGTATTCATGCCCTATACCCTCGCCAAGGACCACCGCACAGGTTTTGAAAACGGCAACATCGGCGCGGTCATGGACGGCGACATTGACGGCTTCATAAACGCGTATCTTAAAATGAAAGCCCTGGAGAAGTAGGGTTCGGCGGTTTCCGACGAACCGTCTATTTTCCCTTTTTCCACCTTCTCCCTTTCATACCAAACCAAAAACACCATCCATAGGATGGCATGGATTCGCTTTTCTGCGGAAAAGCCACGGCGGTTGCGGCGTGCCACCGGCACCCCGCCAAGAGCCGCCTTTCGAATCCACCTTCTCCCTTTCATACCAAACCAAAAAACACCATCC
>JAZRUF010000098.1:0-27064 GCA_045652405.1 Eubacteriales bacterium
AGAATACACTCAAGCTTTAACCAGATGATAACCGCGACCGGACGTATAAGCTCGACCGATCCTAACTTGCAGAATATCCCGGTGCGTACCGAGCTTGGCGGTGAGGTAAGGAAGATGTTTGTACCGCGCGACAAGGATTGGGTATTTGTCGATGCGGACTATTCGCAGATTGAGCTTCGAATTCTTGCACATATCGCGGATGACCGCACCATGCAGCAGGCATTCCTCAGCAATATGGACATCCATACCGCGACCGCCGCGCAGGTGTTCGGAGTATCGGCGGAGAAAGTCACGGCTGATATGCGCCGCGCGGCTAAAGCGGTAAATTTTGGAATTGTCTATGGTATAAGCGAGTTTTCACTTGCCGAGGATATAGGCGTTACGCGCTATCAGGCAAAGGAATATATCGAAAATTATTTGGAAAATTATGCGGGAGTGCGCATGTATATGAAAGATATTGTCGAGCGCGCGCACCGCGACGGATACGTAACCACCCTTATGGGGCGCAGAAGAAATATCCCGGAACTCAAGGCAAAAAACTTCAATATACGCTCATTCGGTGAACGAGTCGCGCTCAATGCACCCATTCAGGGTACAGCCGCGGATATTATAAAGGTTGCAATGATTCGCGTGTATGATGAGCTTTTGCGCCGCGGACTTCGCGCGCGGTTAGTGCTTCAGGTGCATGACGAACTAATAGTCGAGGCACCGCGCGAGGAGGCAGAGCAGGTATGTCAAATTCTTACGCATGAGATGGAAAATGCGTACAAGCTCAGCGTGCCGCTTGTCGCCGAAGCTGCAGTGGGGGAGAATTGGTATGATGCCAAAAAGTGATGTCACCCTGCGTCTTATGGAGTATAGTGATGTGGATGCGGTTTTCGCACTCGAGCAGGAATGCTTTACCGACGCGTGGAGCGAGAACATGATACGTGAAGAGCTTGACAATGAGTTTTGCGATATGTACGTTGCCGAAATTGGAGGAAGCGTCGTAGGCTATGCAGGTGTTCAGATGATACTCGATGAGGGATATATAACAAATGTGGCGGTTACAGCGAGCAAAAGACGGCGCGGTATAGGCCGCGCACTGGTCGGGCGGCTTATACACGCAGCCAAGGAGCGAGAACTTGCGTTCCTGACCCTTGAGGTACGCCGCTCAAATGCGTCTGCCATAGCACTATATGAGAGCTTCGGCTTTAGGCTTGAGGGCATGCGCGCGGGATATTACAAAAACCCGAGCGAAGATGCACTTCTTATGACGCTCAGGTTTTAGGATTAATTTTTCCCTTTTGAGGGAAAAGCCAAATGAGGTGGAAATATGTTGATTTTAGGAATAGAAAGCTCATGCGATGAAACCGCCGCGGCGGTAAGCCGTGACGGACGTGAGATACTCTCAAGCGTTGTTCTCTCGCAGGTGGATACGCACGCGATATATGGCGGCGTAGTGCCGGAGATTGCATCGCGCAAGCACGTGGAAAGTATTTCCCAGCTTGCCGAGCGTGCGTTGAGTGAGGCTAAAATAAAAAAAGAGGAGCTTGACGCAGTAGCGGTTACATATGCGCCCGGACTTATCGGGGCACTGCTTGTAGGCGTAGGCTTTGCAAAAGCTGCGGCTTTCGGGCTTAACATCCCGCTTATACCCGTGCATCATATACGCGGGCACATAGCCGCAAATTATATTGCATTCCCCGAGCTTGAGCCGCCGTTTATATGCCTTGTTGCATCCGGTGGGCACACGCTTATTGTCGATGTCAAGGACTATACGGAATTTGAAATTTTGGGCAGCACGCGCGATGATGCCGCGGGTGAGGCGTTTGATAAATGCGCGCGCGTTATGGGGCTTCCGTACCCGGGCGGAGCGCAGCTTGATGCGCTTGCAAAGGGCGGAGACGCGCAGAAGTATAAGCTGCCGCGTGCGAATATAAGCGGGGCTGAGCTTGATATGTCATTCTCCGGGCTTAAAACCGCGGTTATAAATTTAGTGCATAATTCCGAGCAGAAGGGTGAAGAGCTCGACCGTGCCTCTCTGGCTGCATCATTTACCCGCGCGGTAACCGATGCGATTGTTCCGCGCGTGTTTAAGGCGGCTGAAATTTGCTCCAGAAAGCGCATAGCGGTAGCCGGCGGAGTTGCGGCAAATTCGTTTTTGCGCAGTGCGCTTGAGAGTGCCACGAGCCAAAACGGTATAGAGCTATATCTGCCGCCGCTTAAGCTGTGCGGTGACAATGCGGCGATGATTGCCTGCCAGGGATATTACGAATTTAAAGAAAATAACGTGGCAGGTGCTGATTTAAACGCGTATGCGACGATGCCTATTGATAATATTGTCATTTCGTAAAAAGTCATAAACTTTTACCTATGTATAAGCATAATAAAAATAGTTGTTATGTAAACCAAAAAACCTATATTGCAAAGGTGTGAAAATCCACTTTGCGGAGTTGGTAAAAATATCCAATTTTTAAAATAGTCCTTGCACCGCAAAGGATTAGGCGCTGTGGAAAACCTTGTGGATAATGTGGATAACTATTTGTAGTAGAAATTATTACACAATATTACGTAAACCGCATTTTACGATTTTTGAAAAAAACAAAATAGTACAAAGACCGGGGTGTTATACCGAAAAAGGACGTAAAATACGTCTTTTTTTAAAATTCCATGTAGATTTTTAATGCATGAAAATGGGAGTAAATGGTAATTGTGGCGTGCGTAATTTTGTGACTTTTGTCACTTGACACTTGTTTTAACAAAATGTATACGAATTGTTATTTTCTAAAAAACTTTGCATATTTGCCAAAAAAGCCATAAGCCGCGGTGAGTCGATTGACAAACGCGCGGAAAAAAGATAAAATATAATCGGATAATTTTTTATTTACATATATTATAATAAGCCGCGCTGCGGCGGAATGGAGATTTTATATGACAGAGAACACAAAAAACGCTTTTGAAAAAATAATTGAGCTTCAGCTTGCACGCGTAGAGGCGATGAAGCAGGAGCAGGATTTTGTGGATTACTCAAAGCTTGATAAGCTGATAATCGGCGTTTGCGGCGGCGACGGTATTGGCCCGGCTATCACAGCTCAGGGTCAGCGCGTGCTTGAGCACCTGCTTGCAGATGAAGTAGCGGCGGGTAAGGTTGAGTTTAAGGTTATTGACGGTCTTACAATTGAAAACCGCGCTGCGGCAGGCAAGGCTATTCCGGACGATGTCCTCGAAGAGCTCAAGGCTTGCCATGTAATCCTTAAAGGACCGACCACTACTCCGCGTGCAGGCGATCCGTGGCCGAATATCGAAAGCGCAAACGTAGCTATGAGAAAGGCACTTGACCTGTTTGCAAATATGCGTCCGGTAAAGGTTCCTGACCAGGGTATTGACTGGATGTTCTTTCGTGAGAATACCGAGGGCGGCTATGCTGTAGGCAGCATGGGCATCAATGTAACCGAGGATTTGGCTATTGACTTTACCATAGCAACAACTCAGGGAAGCCGCCGTATTGCAGAGCTTGCATTTGACTATGCAAACCGCTGCGGTAAGTCCCGCGTTACTGCGGTAACAAAGGCTAATGTTATCAAAACAACTGACGGTAAGTTCCTCAACATCTGCAAGGACGTTGCAAAGAACTACCCGAATATTTCCTTTGACGACTGGTATATCGATATTATGACCGCAAAGCTCGTTGATGAAAAGCGCCGCAAGGATTTCCAGGTAATGGTTTTACCGAACCTCTACGGCGATATCCTCACTGACGAGGCGGCTGAGTTCCAGGGCGGCGTAGGTACTGCAGGCAGTGCTAATATTGGTAAGCGCTATGCAATGTTTGAGGCTATTCACGGTTCTGCACCGCGTATGGTGGCAGAAGGACGTGATAAGTACGCAGACCCGTGCAGCGTTCTCCGCGCAGCGGTAATGCTTCTTGAGCATATTGGTCAGGTGGACAAGGCAGCTCGCCTTGAAAAAGCGCTTGACAAGTGCATGTATACCGAGAAGAAGCTCGTCGTAACCGGAAGAAGCGACGGCGCAACCTGCGCAGAGTTTGCAGACTACGTAATGGAAAACCTTTAATACAGAACCTTTTAAAATTTAATTAAGGAAGGAAAAGCCATGCAAAGAGAAAATGTTTCCATGGCAGTTATCCGCAGAATGCCAAAGTATTACAGATACTTGCACGAGCTGCACAAAAACGGCGTTACGCGCATTTCTTCAAGAGCTCTTGCCGAGAGCATGGGGCTTACTGCATCGCAGGTGCGGCAGGACTTTAATTGCTTCGGCGGCTTTGGTCAGCAAGGGTATGGGTACAATGTTCAAACACTTTGTAACGAAATTGCGTCCATAATAGGTATTGACCGTATGCACAAGGCGATAATAATAGGTGTCGGTAATATTGGTCATGCACTTTTAAATAACTTTGATTTCCTAAAGTGCGGTTTTACAATGCTTGCCGCGTTTGACACAAACCCTGACCTTGTGGGTACGAGCGTAAACGATGTGCCGATATACCATATAGACGAGCTTTCTGCGTTTAACGAAAAAAATCCGGTAGAGGTTGCGGTTCTTACCCTGCCGAAGAGTCCGGCACCGCAGATGGCGGAACGGCTTGTGAACATGGGTGTGCGTGGGATTTGGAATTTTACAAATATCGACCTGCAGCTTAAGAACCCGGATATAACCGTTGAGGATGTGCATTTTGCAGACAGCCTTATGACTCTCTGCTACAGAATTACCAAATAGATAAAACGCGAGGTGAGAGCGGCAATGATATACAAGAGAATTATAGCGTTGTGCGCGTCATTTGCCGTGCTCGTCATGTGTTGGGCGACCGCGCAGGGTGGCGACCCATCTGACCCGGTTATATCGCTCAGTTATCTTGAGGATACATTTACAGATGAAATGCTCGACAGTGTTGCCGCGAAAGTAAGCCAAAAGCTCAGCTTTCCCGAGGAGCGTGCATCGGAAATTTTCAGAAATGCAAGTGCCGCGATAAGCGGTGAGGGGATAGCAGATGCCGCAGCAGACGTTGCGCTTGAAGAGCTTCAGGCACGCGGTAAGTTTTGGTACAGTGCACCAAGCCTTGAAACCGTGAGCATGAAACCCGGGCAGGTTATCTGCGGCGACTCGGGCACAAAGGTTACAATCTTCTCCGGCCACGGCGTTATCTACGGAAACCCGATTGTCAACATAACCGCGGGGTATGAGTACGCGGCAGGTGCTCAGGTTGCGGTAAATAACAGCTATTTCTTTACCGAAAATAACGGTTCAGGTATACATTTTTTATCAGACTCAACCGTAGGCGTAAGCGGCAACTATAAAATTTTAAGCTATGTACGCACTCCGCGGTATACCGAGCTTGCGAAAGCGCTTAAGACTATGGGCCTCGTCCGCGGTGCGGCAAACGGTTTTGAGCTTTACCGAGGCGCTACGCGCGCCGAGGCGATAACCATGCTCGTGCGTCTTTTAGCAGAGGAGAGCCAGGCAAACCGCGGCGGTCTTACGCATCACTTTACGGATGTAGATTCATGGGCGGACAATGTAGTGGCATATGCATTTAATAAAGGATATGCAAACGGTACGTCAAAAACCAAATTCGGTGCATCAAGTCCGACCACGGTGGACCATTATATGACGTTTCTGCTACGCGCGCTCGGCTATAACGATGCCGAAGGTGACTTCAGTTGGGACTCATCCATGCAGGCGGCGGTCAAATACGGCGTTATAAGCGAGGCAGAACGCCGGTTCATTGCGTCAACGCCGTTTACGCGTGACCATATGGTATACCTCTCATACTATGCGCTCATAACAAATATGAAAAACTCGGACCAAACGCTTCTTGAAAGCTTGATTGAGCGTGGCGCAGTGTCAAAGGCTGCGGCAGAAGATGCAATCGCATCCGTTACGCGCACAAGAGAATAAGTTAAAAATTAACAGCCCTTCATACGAAGGGCTGTTTTTGTAATTAAATTGAAACTTTTTTGTCACCAAGCTTTAACTACATATACACAACATATGGTATATAATATATTCATAACACACAGAAAAAGTCTCTTTTCATTTTATCCTTTTTTTGTAAGTATGTCTCCGAAATGCTTTCCCGGCGGCGGCAGAGTACCGTGCTAACATGCTATGACGCAGAAAGCGGCTCAGATAAAAGGCATACGAAATCGCATTGCGATTAAAGCGGTTTTTTCAGTAAATTATAATTAACCCGGCTCTCAGATGGGAGCCGGGTTTTTATCATGCTTCTGTTTTGGATTTTACAATCATTTCGGTTACATTGGTGAGCACACACTCGCCCTTTTGATTTGACACCTCAAAGGAAAGCTCGACGATGCCGTTTTTCTCGTTGCGCTTTGTAAGATTTGATACCGTACAGGTGGCGGAGAGTATATCCCCTGGAAATACCGGCTTTAGCCACTCAATTTTAGTGGATTTTCCTGCAATAAGCTCATCGCCTGCCAAATCAATTTCCAAATATTTTGCCCATACTGCCATGAAGGACATCACACCCGGCGCAATGAGCCCGCCAAAAAATGTTGATTTTGCATACTCACCATCCGTATGCAAGGGAATAGGGTCATACCTTTTTGCGAAAGAAAGCATTTCATCTTTATCTATAACAGCCGGTTCAATTTGAAATTTCAAACCTAACTTAAATTCTTCAAAATACATTTTAGTGACCTCGTTTTCCAGGTTAATAAATTTAAATTATCATACCATACTTAACCTTTAAAATCAATTAATTGTAAATTTATTACAATGCTTTATTGTAAGGGGATGAGAAAAGTGCTATACTAAAATAATCATGAAGGGGATGAGAATTTGAATCTTTTTGCAGTCAGCAAAATGATAGGTAAAATGCCGCCGGAGGGTGAGCTTCCGAGTGAGCGGCAAGCTATTTCAAACACGCTTAAAATAGCATGGCCGTCCATGCTTGAGTCGTTCCTCGTTGCCTTAGTCGGCGTGGTGGACACTATCATGGTCGGAAAGCTCGGCTCTGCCGCGATAGCTGCGGTGGGCCTTACCAATCAGCCGAAATTCATTTGCCTTGCAGTGTTTATGGCGCTTTGCGTGGCGCTCAGTGCAATAGTCGCGCGGCGACGTGGCGAGCAGAACCGGGAGAGTGCTAACCGCGTTATGGTTCAGGCACTTGTTATAGCACTGGTTTTTGTCGTTATAATAAGCACGCTCGCAATTACTTTTGCAGAGACGATAATGGTAGTTGCAGGCGGTGAGCCGGAAATCGTGCCGCAGGCGGCGACGTATTTTAGCATTATTATCGGCGGACTTGCCTTTAACGTTATAACGCTCGTTATAAACGCGGCTCAACGCGGAGCGGGAAATACCAAGATAACCATGAGGACTAATATAGTCTCAAACGTGGTAAATGTAGTACTCAACTACCTGCTCATTGGCGGGAATTTCGGGTTTCCCGCATTGGGTGTGCGCGGTGCGGCGATTGCAACCGTCATAGGCTCGGTTGCAGGGTGTGTTATGAGTATAGCATCGGTTATGAAAAAAAGCGGGTTTCTATCACTTCCGAGTTATCCGGGCATACGGTTTGACAGGCAGAACATAAAGTCAATAATAAACGTGGGCTCAAGTGCACTTGTAGAGCAGTTGTTTGTGAGAGTCGGTTTTTTTACCTACTCAATTGTGGTTGCAAAGCTTGGTACTACCGACCTCGCCGCGCATTTGGTGGGCATGAATATATTGAGCCTGTCCTTCTCAGTTGGTGACGGACTAAGCAGTGCTTCCGTCGCGCTTGTAGGGCGCAGTTTGGGGCAGAAGCGGCGCGACCTTGCCAGGATGTACGGCAACGTGTGCGTGTGCATAGGTCTTGCGATTGCCGCCTTTCTTGCCCTGGTTTTCCTGCTCGGCGGGAAATATATATTCATGCTCTTTACTGATGACCCTGCGCTTTTAATACACCGCGAAATGCTTATTACCATGATTGTTATAATAGTTACGTGCCAGATACCGCAGGTTATTTTATTCGGTTGTCTGCGCGGGTCGGGGGACACTCGCTTTACCGCCCTTGTTTCAATGATTAGTATAACACTTATTCGCCCATTTATCGGTTGGGCGCTCAGCTATCCGCTTGGGCTGGGACTTCTCGGCGCATGGATAGGCGTTGAGGTGGACCAGGCTGTGCGCCTTGTCCTGACTTGGCTAAGGTTTCGCGGCAGCAGGTGGATGGAGCACAAAGTATAAAAAATAGTGTAACCGTTTTTTGGTGTTTTGAATACAATGAAATTGAGATTACTTTTAAGGAGGTTTCCCTTTCATGTACAATCAAAACAACAACTGCGGAGGAAACAACTGGTGCTCTTGGATTATAATCATTGCAGTAATCCTCTTTATCTGCAACTGCTGCGGCAATGATGACCATCATCACCACTGCTAATACTTAAAGCTTGAAAAAGAACCGCTTCGATTTTTCGAAGCGGTTCTTTTTTATTCTACAGTGTTACTACCGTCGGCTCATGTTGGAGCGCGGGAAGAATTCTCTCCGTAAGGTCGCGTATGCTTAGTTTTATGCTGCTCGTATTGCGGCACGGATGGCAACCGATGAATTCACCGTCTAACACGTCGCGGTCAATTACAAGCCGCACGCGTTTGTCCTTATCGTTTATAAGCCCCAGCACGCTCACGCTGCCCGGCTCTAAATCCAAAAGCTCGAGCATAGCCGCCTCATCAGCAAAGCTAAGGCGCGCAATGCCGAGCTGGGCGGATAAATCCTTGGTTTTAAAAGGCTTGTCACCCGGCATGAGCAGAAGATAAAAATTAGTCTTCTGACGGTTGCAAAGAAACAAATTCTTGCAGATTAGAACCTCAAGCGCTTTGTCAATCTCAAGGCAGCTTTCCATATCGTTTGCAGGTGCATGGTCAACACGTGTATACTCAACTCCAAGAGCATCCAAAAAATCGTAGGCGCGTATCTCACGTGGCTGGCGCTCGGATACCTCCTTGGGGCGACCGCTGAATATCTCCATTTTCATTCATCCTAACTTTTGTAATTTAATAAAGTATACAACAGCCTAAGGATAAATGCAAGGTGGATAACCTAAAAAAGTATCCCGAGCGCGACGGCGGAGAGTGCACCGGGTATGCCTAAGAAGCCTATAAGTGCGGCATTTAGGGCGTTTACCCCCAGGGAAAAGCCGAAATTTGCCGAGATTAAATTAAATATAGAAATTGCAGGTAGCGCAAGTGCCGAGCGCATGAGAGCTTTAAAGAGCGGGCGCAGCGGTTTTAGAAACAGAAGTGTGACCAATATAGCTGCAATGGCGTACCACGGCATTTTAAATAACCTCGCTTTTCTACCGCCGGGCGTTCATAGTGCTTGTAAGCTCAAGCTGCTTTGCACGGCGCAACAGAAAGCCGTACCTTGACTCGGCGGATTTAATTTCATATATCGCGGCCTCTATTATTTCCGGTGAGCTTGCCATCTCAAAGTTCTGGCGCGCCGTGCGAAGTGCAAGGAGTGTTTCGTCAAGCTCACGCATAAGTGCGCGCTTTTCTGCGCTCATCGGCACTTCCTGCTCTGCACGGGTTTTGGTAAAAGCCGTGCGAAGCCGCCTTAAAAAAACTTGTACGTTCAGGGTTGGTTTTCTTTCAAATTCCATTGAAACTGCCGCTTTGTCCATTTTAATCGTCCTTTCTTTTTAAACGGTTTTACTCAATATATATTCTTATCTTGGACAAATATGACAGCCTGTATACCAAAAAAATAATGCGTCTTGGAATTTTGGGAAAAATATGTTATAATATCCCTAAAAGCTTGCGAGATATTAAAGTTATTAAGTATAAACGAAGCGATACATGCTTATAAAATATAGAAAAGCAACGCTTCAGGAGGGTATAGATGAAGAACAGTCAGCAAAATAAGGAATACGGCAATCAGAGTATATCCAGCCTTAAGGGTGCCGACCGAGTCAGAAAACGTCCTTCGGTTATCTTCGGCTCGGACGGTCTCGAGGGTTGTGAGCATTCAGCTTTTGAAATAATTTCAAATTCCATAGATGAAGCGCGCGAAGGTCACGGCGACCAGATAATAGTAACTCTCTATGAGGACCATTCCATCGAAGTTGAGGACTTTGGCCGCGGATGTCCGGTCGATTACAACCCGAAAGAGGAGCGCTATAACTGGGAACTGGTTTTCTGCGAGCTATACGCGGGCGGAAAGTACCAGAACAACGCGGGCGTAAACTATGAATATTCGCTTGGCTTAAACGGTCTGGGCTCTTGCGCAACTCAGTATTCCTCTGAATATATGGACGTAACCGTATGGCGTGATGAGAAAAAATACTCCCTGCATTTTGAGCGGGGTGAGAATATAGGCGGTCTTAAGTCAGAGCCTATGGACAGGAAAAAGACCGGCTCGCGCATTAAATGGCGGCCTGATTTGGATGTATTTACTGACATCAACATCCCCGCTGAGTATTTTATGGACATATTAAAGCGTCAGGCGGTTGTAAACGCGGGTCTTAAGTTTATATTCCGCAATCAAAACGGCGGGAAATTTGAAACCACAGAGTTTTACTACGAAAACGGAATTTCCGACTATGTAACAGAGCTTGCAGGGGAAGAGGTCCTGACCCAACCGCAGTTTTGGCAGACCGAGCGCCGAGGTAAGGACCGTGAGGACAAGCCTGAGTATAAGGTCAAGCTCTCATGCGCTTTCCTCTTTACCAACACCGAGCCGAGGATAGAGCATTATCACAACTCATCGTGGCTTGAGTACGGCGGCTCACCCGACAAAGCGGTTCGAAGCGCGTTTGTCTCCGCGATAGATGCGTTTTTAAAGCAGAGCGGCAAGTACCAGAAAAACGAAGGCAAGATAACCTTTGCCGACGTGCAGGACAGCCTTCTTATAGTTACAAACAATTTCTCCACCATTACTTCGTACGAAAATCAGACTAAAAAGTCCATAACCAATAAGTTCGTTCAGGAGGCAATGACCGAGTTTTTGCGCTCCCAGCTTGAAATTTACTTTATAGAGAATCAGGAAGACGCAACGCGCATAGGCGACCAGGTGCTTGTAAATAAGCGCAGCCGCGAAACTGCGGAGAAAACGCGCCTTAACATAAAGAAAAAGCTCCAGGGCAGTATGGACGTTACAAACCGTGTGCAGAAGTTTATCGATTGCCGTTCACGCGATGTTGAAGAGCGCGAGCTCTATATCGTGGAGGGTGACTCTGCGGCGGGTGCGTGCAAGCAGGGGCGTGATGCTATGTTCCAGGCGGTAATGCCGGTGCGCGGTAAGATACTCAACTGCCTCAAGGCGGAGTATGCAAAAATATTTAAAAGTGATATTATAACCGACCTTCTGCGCGTGCTCGGCTGCGGCGTTGAAGTGAGCGGAAAGATTGCAAAGGATATTTCAGCCTTTGATTTGGGGGCACTGCGTTGGAAGCGCGTTATAATCTGTACCGATGCGGATGTTGACGGTTTCCAGATAAGAACCCTTATCCTGACCATGCTCTATCGCTTAACGCCTACTCTTATAAGAGAGGGGTATGTGTATATAGCCGAGTCGCCACTCTATGAGATAACGGTTAAAAATAAAGAGAAACCGTATTTCGCGTATTCCGAAAAGGAAAAGAGCGAGATAATTGAAAGCTTAGGAAACGCAAAGTACACTATCCAGCGCAGCAAAGGACTTGGTGAGAACGATTCTGACATGATGTGGGATACCACCATGAACCCGGCAACGCGCCGCCTTATAAAGGTAATGCCAAACGACGTTGAGGAGATGACTGCAACAATGTTTGACCTGCTTTTGGGAGACAATCTGGCAGGCCGAAAAGAGTTTATTGCGGAAAACGGTTGGAAATACCTTGATGCTGCTGACGTTAGCTAAGGAGTGTTTGAAGATACTATGGCAAAGAAAAGTGAAAACGGAAAAGTTAAGAATACTGTGTCATCGGAGAGCACGAGCGGACTTAAGGCGGTTGTCACCGAGCAGATAATAACCGAAACGCTTGAAACAAACTACATGCCGTACGCGATGAGCGTAATAGTTTCGCGCGCAATACCTGAGATTGACGGCTTTAAACCGTCGCACAGAAAGCTTCTGTATACCATGTATACCATGGGACTTTTAAACAGCGCGAGAACCAAATCTGCAAACGTAGTCGGTCAGACGATGAAGTTAAACCCGCACGGTGATGCGGCGATTTATGAGACCATGGTGCGCCTTTCAAAGGGTTATGAGGCACTTTTGCATCCACTGGTGGACTCCAAGGGTAACTTCGGTAAGGTTTACTCGCGCGATACCGCGTATGCCGCTGCGCGTTATACCGAGGTAAAGCTCGCACCGATATGCAACGAGCTCTTCCGCGATATTGCGGATACTGTGGATTTTGTACCTAACTATGACAATACCCTGCAGGAGCCAACGCTTCTGCCGACTACCTTCCCGAATGTGCTTGTCTCGGCAAACATGGGCATCGCGGTAGGTATGGCATCAAACATATGCGGTTTTAACCTAACCGAGGTGTGCCAGACCGCGATTGAGTACATCAAAAACCCTGAGCACGACCTGCTCTCCACGCTCAAAGCACCGGATTTTTCAACCGGCGGCGAGTTATTGTATAACCGCAACGAGCTTGAGGAGATTTACCGCACCGGTCGCGGCTCGTTTAAGCTTCGCGCAAAGTGGAGGTTTGACAAGAAAAATAACCTCATTGAGGTATACGAAATACCGTACAGCACGGCGGTTGAGGTCATTATAGATAAGATTGCCGAGCTTATCAAGGCGGGTAAAATCCGCGAAATTTCGGATATACGTGACGAATCGGATAAGAGCGGCCTTAAGCTGACGATTGACTTAAAGCGTGGCGTAGAGCCTGAAAAGCTCATGCAGAAGCTCTTTAAGCTTACCACCCTTCAGGACAGCTTTTCCTGTAACTTCAACGTCCTCATCGGCGGGAATCCGCGCGTTTTGGGCGTGGGCGAGCTGCTTGAGGAATGGGTTGCATGGCGTACTGACTGCGTAAAACGTCAGGTATATGCGGATAATGAGCGCAAGAAGGAAAAGCTCCATAAATTAAAAGGCCTTAAGAAAATCCTTCTGGACATCGACCACGCGATAAAGATAATCCGCGAAACCGCTGAGGAGTCCGAGGTTATCCCGAATTTGATGATAGGCTTCGGAATAGATGAAATTCAGGCGGAGTATGTGGCGGAGATAAAGCTTCGCAATATCAATAAGGAGTATATCTTAAAGCGCGTTGAAGAGGTATCTTCTCTCCAGGACGAAATTGACGATTTAGAGGATCTTCTCTCCTCGCGCACGCGCATTAAAAAGCGCATAATCAAAACCCTTGAAGAGATTATTAAAAAGTACGATACTCCGCGCCGCACCGAGATAGTTTACAACTATCAGACGGATGCCGCCGATGAGGAGGACGAAACCCCCGATTATCCGGTGCATATCTTCTTTACGCATGATAGCTACTTTAAAAAGATTACGCCTCAGTCACTGCGCATGAGTAGTGACCACAGGCTCAAAGAGGGCGATTATATTGCTCAAAGCTTTGAAGCGAAGAACAACGGCGAGCTTTTGATATTTACAAATCAGTGCCAGGTGTACAAGGCTAAGATAAATGATTTTGACGATACCAAGGCGAGTGTGCTCGGCGACTACCTGCCCTCAAAGCTCGGAATGGACGAGGGCGAGCAGGCGGTATATATCTGTGAGCCGAGCGGGTATAAGGGCAATATGATTTTCGTGTTTGAAAACGGCAAGGTGGCTAAGGTTGCGCTTTCAGGGTACGAAACTAAGACAAACCGCAAGAGGCTTACCGGTGCATACTCGTCAAAAAGCCCGCTTGTAGCCGCGTTTATGCTCGGCGAGGATGAGGAAATGGTCCTCTACTCAACCGAAAACCGCGCTCTTGTTTTCCACAGCTCGTCTCTTTCGGTAAAGTCTGCACGTGATACTCAGGGCGTTCAGGTCATGACTCTCAAGCCTAAGTATCATATACGCCATGCGGAAAAGCTCTCAGGCGCAAATATTACCGATGTTGCGCGCTACCGTGTGCGTTCACTCCCTGCAGCGGGTGCGCGCCTTAAAGAGCAGGATTCACTCGATGCGCAGATAACTTTAGGCGATATGTAATAAACAAAAAAACACCTGATGCATACGCATCAGGTGTTTTTCTATGTACTCACTATTAGATTTTAGTTTCAATGTATCCCGCGACATCTCCGACGGTGCGGAAATTGTGCGCATCCTCATCGCCGACTTCAATCTGAAATTCCTCTTCGATTGACATTATAAGCTCGACAACGTCAAGTGAATCTGCTCCCAAATCGTCTGCAATATCTGTGGTTTCAGTGATGTCAGAAGTGCTTACATCCAACTGAGCCGCCAAAATTTCTTTAATCTTTTCCAATACCATGGCTGTTATTCCTCCGTTTGTTAATAGTATATACACAATTATATGGGAGAGTGGGCTTTTTTGTCAAGCGTATATTTTAAGGATTTAGCGGCGCTTTTCTGCCAAAAAAGGATGGCAGGATATACGCCGTTTCAATCAATACGACCAAAGACGTGGATTAATGATAAAAATAACTATCTTTGCGCACAAAAATATAACAAAATTTATCCATAAATGTTATTGCTAAATTTATCATTGAGTGCTACAATGATATACATGGAAATATGCGCTTTGCGCAAAAAAATACATTTTGGAGGTAGCAACCATGGATTACAAGAAACAAGCAATTATTGACCATGAAAAATGGCAAGGCAAAATCGAAGTAAACTGCCGCTGCACCGTTAACAATAAGGATGAGCTTTCTGTAGCTTATACCCCCGGTGTTGCAGAGCCCTGCCTTGAAATCAGCAAGGATGTTGATTTAAGCTATAAATACACCCGTCGCAGCAACCTCGTTGCTGTTGTAACTGACGGTACCGCAGTTCTCGGCCTTGGCGACATTGGCCCGGAAGCAGGTATGCCGGTTATGGAGGGTAAATGCGTTCTCTTTAAGTCTTTCGGCGATGTTGACGCTTTCCCGCTTTGCATCCGTTCCAAGGATGTTGACGAGATTGTTGACACTGTTGCACTTCTCGCCGGCTCCTTCGGCGGCGTAAACCTTGAGGACATTTCTGCTCCGCGCTGCTTCGAAATCGAGCGCAAGCTCAAAGAGCGCTGCGATATTCCGATATTCCACGATGACCAGCACGGCACTGCTATCGTCGCTGCTGCAGGCATGATTGGTGCTTGCCGCTTAAAAGGCAAGAAGATTGAGGACATGAAGGCGGTTGTTTCCGGCGCAGGCGCTGCTGCTATCGCTGTTACTCGTCTGCTCATGGCTCTCGGACTTAAGGACGTTATCCTCTGCGACCGTAAGGGTGCTATCTATGAGGGACGCGACGGCTTAAACGAAGCTAAGGCTGAGATGGCTAAGATTACCAATAAGTCCAAGATGGCAGGTACCCTTGCTGACGCTATGGTTGGCGCAGACGTTGTATTCGGTCTGTCAGGCCCGGGCATCATCAGCCAGGATATGGTTAAGTCCATGAACAAGGACCCATTCATCTTCGTTATGTCCAACCCGGTTCCGGAGATTATGCCCGACGAGGCAAAGGCTGCAGGCGCAGCAGTTATCGGCACCGGCCGCAGTGACTTCCCGAACCAGATTAATAACGTTCTGGCATTCCCGGGCGTATTCCGCGGTGCTCTCGATGTTCGCGCATCCGACATCAATGACGAGATGAAGATTGCAGCAGCTTATGCTATTGCAAACCTCATCGATGAGAAGGACCTCACCCCGGACTACATCATCCCTGAGCCCTTCGACAAGAGAGTTGCTCCGGCTGTTGCAGCAGCAGTTGCTGAGGCTGCAAGAAAGAGCGGCGTAGCTCGCATCTAACATATTTAAAATCAAAGCGTAAATAAAAGGCCCCGCGTTCCGAAGAACGCGAGGCTTTTTAGGCTTCTACATAGGCAGTGATGCCAGAACAATAATTGTCACAAGGCTTAATATTACCGAGAGCATGTTAGTAAAGCTTGAGAGTCCGCCGTCACAATGCGCTTTTTCCGTAAAAGTAGGTGCAATAGCAGAAATAGGAGCAAAGGCGAGCATTGCAAGCGTGCGGCGTGTAAGTGTGTCAAACGGTGTGCAGAACGTGCAGAAGAGGGCAAAGAGCGCGCAAATCACATAACGTATCGCAACGTGCCTGAAAGCTGTGGAAAAATATCCTTTTTTCGCCTCAAGTTTAAACATTGAGCCGACCATGAACATTGCAAGGAACCCATTTGCCGATGCAATGGGATCAATGATACTCACCACCGGTGCGGGGATTTTAAAGCCGACGATGTTTAAAACAAGAAGAGATATGTATGTAACAAACGTAACCGAGTGCATTAGCTTACTAATAACGGCTTTTATACTTGCAGGCTCTTCGGGGTTTGTTTTAAATACCGTGGAGATGACTGAGAATGCGCCGCCGGTTGCAACAATTCCGTTTCCAATATCAAACATGCACGAGACTATCGCACCCGGAGCACCGAAGAAATTCTGGATAATCGGCATAGCGAAGCAGCCGACATTGTATCCGGACATATTTATCATCGTAAATACGCGCCGCTCTTTATTTGAACGAAGCGTGATAACATATGATATTGCGACTGGAATCGCTGCAAACAAAAAGCCTAAAACAACTATCAGATAAAGGGAAGGGCTTCGCTGCTCAATCTGGGAAAACACGCGGATTACCGCCGCGGGAAGAGTCAGCGTTAGAACTATAGAGGATACTACCTTGTGGTCATTATCTCGCAGGAAGCCTGTGTTTCTAAGTATCGCGCCGAGCAGGAGCACAAAAACATATGACATCGGCTTGATGATAAAAGAAAAATCCATAAAATCCACCTTTCGTTAAATCAGCAAATACGCGGAAGACCCTCACCGCGAAGCGGCGGGAGTGCGCGCATACCGCCAAAGCGAGTTCTGACAGCCACGGCAGATTCCGCGGTTATTGTTCCAATATCCATAGCGCTTTGGCGATAACGTCTTAAAATTTCAAGTGCCTTTTTGGCATCATCCTCTGAGACGGTTAGAACAAACGTCCCTTCATTTCCCATATAAAGCGGGTCAAGACCCAACAGGTCGCAGAGAGCGCGTGTGTCAGCGTCCGTCGGGATGTTTTGCTCGTCTATAACCGCTCCGCAACCCGAAGCACTACAAAGCTCACCTATAACGGTGGCAAAGCCGCCGCGTGTAATATCACGCATTGCATGCGGATAAATTCCCGCGTCAAACAGCGCACGCACCGGCTCAATGAGAAGAGCCATATCGCTTTTAATGTTATTCTCTATGCCCATGCGCGCGGATAAGATGCACGCGTGGTGGTTTCCAAGGCTTCCGGAGACCAGAATCCTATCACCGGGTAGGCAAGCACTTGCGCGGGTTTCGCGACCGTCCTCAATAATGCCTATGCCCGAGGTGTTTAAATAAATACCACCCGAGCCTTCGACTACCTTGGTATCCGCCGCGACGATTGAAACACCTGCACGACGCGCATAATCGCCTATAGAATCGGCAATTCTCGACAGGGTAGAATATTCCATGCCCTGCTCAATTATTACGCCGAGCGTCATGTATTTAGGTGTTGCGCCCATCATGACAAGGTCATTAACCGTTCCGCATATCGAGAGTGAGCCGATATTCCCGCCGTTAAACTCGATAGGAGTTACTACAAATGAATCGGTAGAATATGCAAGCTTTCCGGAAAGCTCTACCACCGCGCTGTCCTCCGCGCATGAGAGATAAGAGTTTCCTATAGCGTCTTTGAAGATTTCATTTATAAGGCGGGAGGTCTCTTCGCCGCCACTTCCCTGAGCCAGAGTAACACGCATCGTCTGCGCCTCCTTTTTCAGATAATGTTGTTTGCATGCCATACGCCGCACGCGCCTTCGGAGGATACCATGCACGGTCCTTTTGGCGTTTGCGGGGTGCAGGTCTTGCCAAACATCGGGCACTTATCAGGTGTCATGCGCCCGCATATTACGTCCCCGCAACGGCAAGAGGTTGCGTTATTGTCAGGATACAGGAAACTGCCTGCATCAAATGCGCAAAAAGCCTCCTTAAGATACAGCCCGGAGTGCGAAACATTCCCTAATCCGCGCCATACCGCATCACCTTTTTTAAATACGCGCTCGACTGCGGAGAGAGCAGTTATATTCCCCTCAGACAGTACGACCGAGGAGTACAGATTATGGACCTCTGCCGTTCCGTGCTCGTGCTGCAGAACCAAATCGCAGATTGCAGCTATTACGTCCTCATCGCCGAAACCCGCAACGCAGAAGGGTTTACTATACTCGTGTGCGAGTGATAGAAATGCATCAGCGCCGCATATTGCAGCTACGTGACCGGGTGCTATGAAAGCGTCAATATTTTCTTTGCACATCATTTTTAATACTTCCGGCATGGTTTTAAGGGCGCACAAAAGGCGCAGGTTTGAAACGTTGCGCTCTGCCGCTTGCTCGACCAGAAGCGCGTATACCGGCGCTATGGTTTCAAAACCAACCGCTGCGAAAACAAAGTTCTTTTCCGGCTCGTTTTCAGCTAACTTAAGGGCATCAAATGGGCTGTAGACCATGCGTATATCCCCGCCCTGACCGCGCGCATCGCTTAAACTGCCGTCACTTCCGGGAACACGAAGCATATCCCCAAAGGAAATTATCGTGCATCCGTCCCGGAGTGCGAGAGTGCGGAGCGTATCAATATATCCCGCAGGGGTTACGCATACCGGACAGCCGGGTCCGGAAAGAAGCTCTATATTCGGTGAAAGAAGCGACCGTATTCCGCTTTTTGCTATAGCTGAGGTGTGGGTTCCGCATACTTCCATTATGCGTATCGGCTCACCTGAGTAATTTTTAAGGTAGGCGAGCATATTAGTCGTTTTCATCTAAAACCCCCATGAGCTCGCGGAAAATGCGGTCATTCTCCTCAGCTTGCTTGTCCGTAACCTTTTGGATTGCACAGCCCGCGTGAACCAGAACACGGTCACCAACCTCAGCGGATACCAAGCCAAGCTCTATGTCAATTATATTACCCATGCAATCGCCCTTCGCGCGAGTGCCGGATTTAGAGAGTATTGTTGCCGTTACGGCGATGCACATATTAAGTCACTCCTGTTTTTATATTTCTGCGGTCAATTGACCGAGTGCCAAACCACCGTCGCCTGACGGATATTTTTCGTTTCTGTAAACCTTAAAGCCCACTTCACGCAGCTTAAATGAGCTCATAGTAAGAAGCAGAGCGTTTTGGAAAACACCGCCGCCGAGCGCTACAGTGTTAATTCCGTACATATCGCGCATTTTGCATGCGCCTGAAACCACTGCATTGCATATTGCGGCATGGAATGCATATGCGGTTTGCGCAGGATTTGTTCTTCCATTCACAAGCGCGTCAAAAAGCGGTGCAATGTCAAGCTCAAAGCCTGACGCAGTGTCCCTAATCGGGAAGGGGAGAGCGCTCGTCGGTGCTGCCGTGCTTGCAAGCTTTTCAAGTGCCTGCGCGCATTGTCCTTCAAATCGGTTATACTCACCGCAACCCAGGAAATATGCCGCCGCGTCAAAAAGACGACCCGCGCTTGAAACGTTTACCGTGTTAATCCCTGCGCTTTGCGCGGCTTTGAGTATTGCAATTTCAGGTGCGTCCTTAAAAAAAACATCTTCTGCACCTATGGAAATAAGGTAGCACATTGCTGCGCGGCGAGTGTCACGCATCACTTGGTCAGATGCGGGCATTGGGGTGTATTTAAGGTGACCGCAGCGCGTAAAGCCGCGGCGCGTGCATTTTAAAAACTCAAAGCCCCATATATTATTATCCTCGCCATAGCCCACGCCGTCAAGTGCAATTCCTATTACCGGCTCATCAAGCCCATGCTCACCCATGACCGAGAGAATGTGCGCATAATGGTGCTGGAGCTTGAAAACAGGCAGGGAAAATTCCTGCGCTATCGCGGATGAAAAGTACCCCGGGTGCAGGTCGCAGACTATGCGCGACGGTTCCGACCTGAAAAGAGAGGTCATATGCGCTATCTGGTCACGGTAGAGGTTCTGGTTTTTTATCTCCTCCAAATCACCCAGGTGCTGGCTTATATAACACCAGTCACCGCGCCTTATACCAAATGCGGATTTTAAATCCCCGCCCATTGCGAGCGTGTCCGGTATATCGGATTTTACATATGCCGCAAGCGGAACATACCCGCGCGAACGGCGAATAAACGAACTGCCCTCAGCATGGGGAAGGATAACCGAATCGTCAAGTGGAATTTCTATCCGGCGCGTGTGGTCGAGGATACCGTCAATCGGCATGTCTGAAAGCTCATCCGAGTGCGTTGCAATCGGCGCGCCTGATGGGTTAGCACTTGTCATAACAAGCGGTCCGCACTTATCAAGCAATAACGTTTGATGCGCAGACGAGGGCAAAAATGCACCCACATACGCGCTCTCACGGCATACCAAAGGATTAAGCGTTCTGCCGCAAGGCTTTAAAAGAACGATAGGACGTGCCGACGAGCTCAGAAGCTCTTCACACTTGGCATCCGTCTCGCAGTATTTTTTAAGCTCGTCTAAATTCGTAAACATAACTGCAAACGGCTTTTCTTCACGCCTTTTTCCGTGGCGCAATCTAATAAGTGCATCTTCGCAAAACGGAGAGCATGCCAGGTGGTATCCACCCACGCCTTTGACTGCGAGTATTCCGCCTTGGGATATTATCTTCGCCGCGGCATTTAGCGCGGCAGTACCGCGTAAATCATCCAAAACAAGCTCGGGACCACAGTCATTGCAGCATACTGTCTGCGCCCAGTAACGCGGGTTTTCGGGTGAGTTGTATTCGTCATCACAGCTTTTGCATAAGCTCAGCTCTGCCATGGATGTGGTTTCGCGGTCGTAGGGAATATCGCGTATTATGCTGTAGCGCGCACCGCACGCGGTACAGCTTATAAATGGGTGCATATACCTGCGGTTTTTTTCGTCATATAACTCGGACATGCATTGCTCACACGGCGCAAAGTCCGGCGGGAGCATAATCGGAGCATCGTCATCGCTTTGGCTTGGGAGTATTTTAAAGTCATCTTCCGATACATCCGCAGGCGTAGTTTCTAAGTGCAGTATGCTTGAACCGGGAAGCTTACAAGCAGAAAGGTCATGCAAAAAAAGCCGCAGTGACTCATCTCCGACGGCGCGAGCCGCCGCGAGAACTTCAACAAAACCACCGCGGTTTTTCACATGACCGACTATGTCGTGTTTTTTTGCAAGCTCGGCAGTGTACGGACGAAAACCCACGCCCTGTACTATGCCGTAGATATAAATCAGAATGCCCGATTTTCCAGCCATTTTGCAGCTTCATCCATTCCTTTGCCTTTTTTTGCGGAGACCATCATAACCGCTGCATCCGGATGCAGACGGCGAATTCCCGCGAGGAAGTATTCCTCGTCAAATTCCGCAAGCTCGGCAAGGTCATATTTGTTTACAAGAATAAGGTCCGCCTTTTCAAATGCCAGCGGGTATTTGTAAGGCTTGTCCGAACCGTCTGCCGCGGAGACGATGAGCAACTTCATGTGCTCGCCAATGTTAAACTCGGCGGGGCAGACTAAGTTTCCGATATTTTCAATAAATAAGAATCCGGGTTTGATGTCGGAAAGCTCGCATATCGCATCGGATATAGCGGGTGCATCCAAATGGCAAGCTCCGTGCGTGTTAATCTGAACCGTGGGCACACCCAGCTCATTTAATGCCTTGGTGTCAATATCCGACTCTATATCGCCTTCTATTACCGTCACCGGTTTGGTTAAACGCTTTGCAAGCGCGGTTATGGTGGAGGTCTTACCCGCACCTGGCGCGCCCATTATATTTATGCAGAAAATACCTTTATTGGACAAATTCTTTTGCGTGTCAAGCGCAATAGAGTCATTCTTGTCCATGATATTTTCCATTACTTTAATATCTTTTCTTTCAGGCATTTTACTGCTTCCTTTCCGTGGGAAAACCCTCTATTTCAATGCTTTCCATATAAAACTCCCGCCCGATTTCAGTCGGGGCACCGTCTGAGCCGCAGTGCGGGCAGGCGAAGGAAAACGGCTTGCGCGGGAAAAGCTCTCCGCAACCCATGCATTTGAGCTTGGGGATAACGCGCTTAATCTCAAGTGTCGCACCATCGCATATCCCACCGCGGGATATTTCATCAAAGTAGAGGGAAATGGTGTCGGGTACATATCCGGCACTGTCGCCGGCGACTAAAACAATGCGGCGAACACGTACGTCCTCGCCGCCGTTTTTACGGGCATATTCCTCAGCTATTTCCACAATCCTCTTGGTTATCGGATACTCGTGCATGGTAAGTCTCCGTCTCCTTCACGGTCATTACCGGGGTGTACTCCGGTGCCATACTCAGTGAATTTTTGTTACACGCATCAACGCATGCTGCGCACTGCACGCAGCTTGCGCGCATGATGGACCATGTTTTCTCATTGCGGTCTACGGTTATTGCCCCTGCCGGGCACTTGCGTGCACACAGCGTGCAGAAAATGCAGGAATCCGCATCAAAGACTACATGGCCACGCGTTGCCGGAAAAAACTCGCGCTTTTCAAGGCGCGTTACCGGCTTGGAAAAAAGGTTTTTAAGGACGGTCAGTCCAAAGGGAAGTATACTCATTATAATCACCCAATCTTATTGTAAAATCAGCGCTCGGTGCAGCTGATGCAGGGGTCGATAGTCAAAATCATCATCGGTACGTCTGCAAGGTCACAGCCCTGAAGAACCTTAAGCAGTGCCGGGATATTTGCAAACGTCGGCGTGCGGACACGGAAACGGTCAAGGAACTTGGTTCCGTTGCCGCGTACATAGTAAATCGCCTCGCCGCGCGGTTGCTCAACGCGTGAAATATATTCGCCGTTGGGATTGCCGGTTACCTTTACCGAAATCTCACCGTCGGGTATCATGCCGGCAGCCTGACGGATAATGTCAATAGACTGGTAAATCTCACGAAGACGTACGATGCAGCGCGCCCAGCAGTCACCGTCCTTTTCGACAATCGGCTCAACGTCGAGCTGGTCATATGCAGCATAGCCGAGCTTGCGCATATCAAGCGGAACGCCGCAAGCGCGAAGAACCGGGCCTACAGCGCCAAACTCATGAGCTTCTTCCTGAGTAAGAACACCGACTCCGCACAGACGGTTCTTTACCGTAAAGTCTCGGAAGAATACCTTCTCGAAGTCCTTTAAATCAGCTCTTAATTTTTCAAGCTGCTTGAGGATAACGTCAAAGTCCTCGCGGGTTATGTCACGGCGAACACCGCCGACTTTTACGACGGAGAAAATTACACGTCCGCCGGTGGTCATTTCGAAAATATCAAGTACGGTTTCGCGAAGTCTCCAGCACTGATAGAAAAGGCTTTCAAAGCCAAAGCCGTCAGCCAGAAGACCCAGCCACAGCAGGTGGCTGTGAATACGCGAAAGCTCACCCCAAACCGTGCGCAAGAACTTGGCGCGCGGAGGAACATCTATCTGCATTATTTCCTCGACAGCCTGAGCATAGCCGGAGCCGTGCTGGAAACTGCAGATGCCGCAAATACGCTCTGCAATGTAAACATAATCGTTAAAATCACGCTTCTCAACAAGCTTTTCAAGACCGCGGTGCACGAAGCCGATAGAGGGGATAGCCTCTATTACGCGCTCGTCCTCCAAAACCAGGTCAAGGTGAATCGGCTCGGGAAGAACCGGATGTTGAGGGCCGAAGGGAACTATACTTCTTTTAGACATGGGTTAATCACTCCTTTTTACAAGGTGACTCTGTCAGTCATTCTTGAGCGGGTTAAACGGATTTTTAACAGCGGTGCGATAAAGCTTTCCGTTGTAATCTATCTCCAGGTGACGGATGTTTATTCCGTAAAGGTCATGCATTTCATTTTCATAGAGAAATGCCGGATAGAAGATAGAGCTGATTGACGGAAGCTCACCGTCAATAGAAATTTCACATCTTAAGTTGCGCACATCGTAGCCGCGACCGAAGGTATAGTCAACCACTATACTGTCGTTAACACGTGTTGCGCAGATTTGGATAAGGCGATAATGCTCTTTATGGAGCCTGAAAGCCAGGTCAAGTATCTCGTCGGTTGTAATGTTTTGGATATCCATAACCTAAAGCCTCCTTTTAATTATTCTTTGTGCTGGTGCTCGTGCGAATACTTGTGCTGATGCTCGAGCAGGTGGCGGCGGCGCTTAGCCAAAAGCTCGGTGGCTTGCTTTACGCCGTCAATAATAGCTTCGGGACGTGCCGCGCAACCGGGAACGTAAACATCAACCGGCAGAAGAGTATCAACTCCGCCACGCACGTTGTAGCATTCCTTAAACACGCCGCCGGTCAGCGCGCAGATACCGATGGCAACGACAACTTTAGGAGCCGCCATCTGATTGTAAATCTGCCAGAGAACCGGTGCACTCTGCTCATTTACCGAACCCGTTACGAGCAAAATGTCCGCGTGCTTGGGGTTACCGGTGTTTATTACGCCTACACGCTCTACGTCATAGAGCGGGGTAAGGCATGCAAGGGTTTCAATGTCACAGCCGTTACAGCTGGTACCGTCATAGTGAATTATCCAAGGGGATTTTTCAAGGATCGCCATGGGAAAACAGCTCCTTTGTAAAAACTATTTTATAATAGCTATAAGCAGAAGATTTAAAAATGCAACCGTAGCGGTGAGTGCCCAGGAAGACTTGAGCATGTACTGCCACTTTACGCGGGCGCAGGTGTTGTCAAAGAAAATTTCTATGACAAATATTACCGCAAAGATAACTGCAAAAATTGCAATGCTCCAAACTGAGGAGAAACTGAAGAACAGATACACAAGACCCCAGATGAGGATGGACTCATACCAATGAGCTATTTCAACAAGCGCAAGGCAGGGACCGGAAATCTCGGTGGTTACACCCTTTACCATTTCCTGATGCGCGTGATGGGATGTACTGATGTCAAACGGTGACTTACGAAGCTTTATAAGCAGGATGTACATAAATGCGATGAACACGCCCGGAAGCATAACAACCGGAGGGAACGGATTTGATACAATATCCGAAACCGCGAATGAACCGGTTACCATATACATACCCACTGCCATGAGCATTACTGCCGGCTCATAGCACATAATCTGCATAAGCTCACGGCTTGCGCCCATGGAACTAAACGGCGAGTTTGTGGTGTACGCACACAGAACCAGGAAAACGCTTGCCAGAGTAAATGAGAATACTACCAGAAGTAAATCTCCGCCTATAAAGAAGACAAAGCCGGTGAATATGCAGAAGAACATATAGAAGAATATAAGCACGTCCTGCGATGCGTTTACTACCGCATTCTGCTTTGAGAAAAGCTTTATCACGTCATAGAACGGCTGAAGCAGGGGAGGACCTACACGGCTTTGCATACGTGCGGTAATCTTGCGGTCAAGACCTGCAAGTAGACCGCCTACGAGCGGGGCTAAAAGAAGATAGAGTATACCGCTTACGAAATTCATTACAAAACACCTCCCAACAGGAAGACTGCACATAACGCAAGAACCAGGATAAGAGCAAATGATGTGACGTTTAAAATCTTTTCTTCGGGGATTAAATCCTGCATGTACCAGTTGGACAAATACAGACGCTTGCGGTTGCCGTGAACGTCGATAAAGTGCCGTCCGTCACCCGCGTTTACGCCGCCCATGTATGCCGAGGTAATACGGTCGTCCTTCGCGGTTACGAAGCGCAGGAGAAGCGGGAGAAGGACTATCATAATAAGCATTATTGTAATAATAGCCTGATTGCCGCCAGAGATAATTGTCATATCCGGAAAATGATATACATCCGTTAGGAACGGTGAAATCATGTACTTGCTGACAATCGGGAAGAGCGCGCACAAAAGAGTTGTGAGTGCGGCTAAAATATAGAAGGTGATTTTAGTATCACAATTCATTCTATAGGGGATGCTTTCGCTCTTGGGAAGAACAACTACTACGTTTCCAAGCCACTTGGTCCAGTAGAAGAGCGTTGCCGAGCTTCCGAGTGCGAGGATGAGAACAAAGAGGATATTGTTGGAGTCAACCAACGCCTTGAGTGTTGCCCATTTGGAGATAAGCATTCCAAACGGTGCGAGGAACATTCCCGCGATGCCGACTATCATGAAGAATGCGAGAGTCGGTAGTTTTACGATAAGACCGTGCATATCCTCAATATCACGACTGCCGAGCTGATGCTCAACCGTACCTACGCATAAGAACAGCATGGACTTTGAAACCGCGTGGAAGATGAGAAGAAGAATTCCCGCCCACAGAGCTTCGTATCCGCCGACACCTGCACAGGTGACGATAAGACCTAAGTTTGCAATTGTTGAATAAGCAAGGGTTCTCTTTGCATCCGTCTGCGGTATTGCAAGGATGGACGCGGCGAGGAAGGTGATACCTCCTATCAGAATAACCGTCATGCTGACAAATGAGTTACCGCAGAGTGCCGGGCTCAGGCGCAGCAGAAGGTATACGCCGGCTTTAACCATCGTTGACGAGTGGAGCAGAGCCGAGGTCGGGGTAGGTGCAACCATCGCGCCGAGCAGCCATTTTGAAAACGGAATCTGAGCCGCCTTGGAAATACCCGCAAGCGCAAAGCAGAGAAGAACTATGCCGAAAAGGGGTTCTTCAAAAAGATTGCAGCTTAAAACCTCGCCTATCTCGTGGATGTTGTAGTTAACACCCAGGATAACAATTGCTATGCACAGTGCCGCACCGCCGATGAGGTTTAAGTTGATAGCCGTAAAGCCGTTTTTAACCGCCTCGCGGGTACCGGTGTACTGAATAAGCAGGAATGAGCAGAGGGAAGTAACCTCCCAGAACACTGCAAGCCATACCAGATTGTTTGAGAAAATGATACCGAACATCGCGGCGATAACCACAAACAGTAAAGCCATAAAGCGGTTGGTGCGGTCACGGTACTCCTTGTGGTGATGGTGGAAGTCCTCCATATACGAAACCGCAAAAAGGCAGATAAGGCTTCCTACTACTGCGATTATAGGCGCCATGATTATCGAG
>JAZRUF010000099.1:0-12640 GCA_045652405.1 Eubacteriales bacterium
CCCCCGATGATGATTTAGGCATTGTAAGGCAGGGGATTTCTCCTGCCGAGGTATGCAATAAAACAGCGGTGCATCTGTTTGCTACTTAATATTTACAAATCGGGTAAATGTGATATAATTATGTGTATATAATAAAAAGAGGCAGGGTTAATAATGGTCAATTCAAAAATGCATCAATTGGGAACTACTCGCTCGGTTATACGCGAGATTTTTGAGTACGGAAACCGCCGCAAGGCGGAGATAGGCGCGGACAAGGTTTTTGATTTCTCTTTGGGGAATCCGTCGGTTCCGGCACCTGAAATAGTAAATGAGTCGATAAAAAACATACTTGCCGATATGGACGCGGCGGTTCTGCACGGTTATACTTCCGCGCAGGGTGATGCGTCTGTACGAAAAGCGCTGGCGGATAATTTAAACGAGCGCTTTGGCACAGATTTTAAGGCGGATAACTTATATGTTACCGTGGGCGCGGCAGCGGCGCTTATGTCTGCAATCCGCGGACTGTGCGAGGAGAATGACGAGTTCATTGCAATTTCGCCATTTTTCCCGGAATACAAAGTGTTTGTAGAAGCGGCAGGCGGAAAACTTGTGGTAGTACCCGCGGAAAAGCCGTCCTTCCAGATAGACCTTAATGCATTGCGCGCGGCGATTACTGAGAATACAAAGGCGGTTATTATTAACTCGCCGAACAATCCGTGCGGCGTTGTGTATACTGAGAAAACAATAAAGGAGCTTGCCGGGCTTCTTAAAGAGGAGTCAGATAAGCGCGGCGAGCCGATTTTTCTCATTGCGGATGAGCCGTACCGCGAGCTGGTATACGATGCGGCAACAGAGGTTCCGTATGTAACAAAATACTATGATGATACGATTGTCTGTTATTCATTCAGTAAGTCACTCTCATTGCCGGGTGAGAGAATAGGGTACGTACTCGTAAGCGATAAGGTAACAGGGTCAAAGGATGTATACGCGGCGGTTTGCGGTGCAGGGCGTGCACTCGGATATGTGTGTGCACCGAGTTTGTTCCAGCGCGTAGCAGCAGCTTGCGCGGGAAAGACTGCGGATATATCAATTTATAAAACTAACCGCGACCTTCTGTACAATGCGCTCAGCGACATGGGCTTTGAGTGCGTATATCCGGACGGTGCATTTTATCTGTTTGTAAAAGCTATGGAGGAGGATGCTGCGGCATTCTGCGAAAAGGCGAAGAAATACGAGCTACTCTTAGTTCCCGGTGACGATTTCGGATGCCCGGGGTATGTTCGAATTTCCTACTGCGTGCAGACGAATATGATTAAAAATTCACTGCCTGCATTTGAGAAGCTTGCAAAGGAATACAAGTAAATTTAAACGGACTTGTGAGGGGAATTCCCGCACAAGTCCGTTTTCTATCAGTTTAAAATTGCAATCATCAGATTGAGATACGCCGCAAACGTAACCCAAACAAGATATGGAATTTGCAAATATGCTGCGATTGGGCGGATTTCATAAAACCTGCGTATCATTATTATAATGAGTACCCACAGGAGAAGGATAATGGCAAACGCTATCCAAAACATCTGGCCGTTAAAGAACACAAGCGGCCAAATGAAATTTACGATAAGCTGCAGTGCGTATATAAAAAGCGCGTTTCCGCTGTCCGGGTGGTTGGAGACAAATATAAGATACGAGCTTATGCCCATAAGGGTATATAAAATAGACCAAACTATTGGGAAAAGGATGCTGGGTGGTGCAAGCGCGGGCTTGGTTATTTGAGAGTAAATATCCATTGAGTTGCGGGTAAGAAGCGCGGTCAGACCGCCGACCGCAAGCGGTATAAGTAAATTTACTATAAGCGCCTTCCACTTAATTTTCATTAAAATCACCTCGGCATTAATTTATGCTGCAAGCGGGGAATTTATGCCTTGCACTTAAAGTCCGTTTTATCGGACATACATTTTCCTATAATACAGACATAAGCTAAATAAAAAAGCTTAATAATTATAGGAGAGTGAAAGTTATGATGTTTGACGAAAGTATGTTTTTTATTTGCGTAACGTGCAGTTTGCCGGTTATTGCTTTTGTGCTGGATATGGTTGAGTCGGTTAAAAGAGCCAAGAGAAAGCGCCGCGCATCACGGCAATCCTGACAGATGTAAAACAAATGCAAATTCTATACGAAATTCAATAATTTGTATTAAAATCTAAAAAAATGCTACTGTACAGATGTGAAAATTAGTGGTAGAATAGTATAAAATGCATTAATATCATCATTTTTGGGAGAAGAGAATGAAACAGTATTACAGGATAAGCGGTTTGTCAGTTGAGATGGACAGCTTTGGATACACGGTTGAGCAGGCGAAGCCGTATTTATCGGAGCCTGTGGAAAAAGCGGATATAGTAATCCGCTCGGATTGGAAGACGCTCAAGGAGCAACAACCGCATTTGTCCGAGGAGGACTGCGAGTATTTATCCACCGGTGCGAGCTTTTACTATCAGCTTTTGGGGTTTGACGGTATGCTGCTTCATGCGTCGGCTGCGGTGATGGACGGCGAGGCATATTTGTTCTCGGCACCGTGCGGAACCGGAAAGAGTACGCACACGGCTCTGTGGCGCAAGGTATTCGGTGAGGACAAGGTGCAGATACTCAATGACGATAAGCCGGCGCTCAGGTTAGAGGACGGTGTATGGTACGCGTACGGAACACCGTGGAGCGGGAAAACCGACCAGAATTTGAATATCCGTGTGCCACTCAAGGGGATTTGCATGCTGCACCAGAGTCCGGAGAATCATATTGAGAGATTTTCGGGGAGCAAAGCGGTGTTTGCACTGCTTGAGCAGACCGCGCGCCCGGCGGGTGCTGCGGGACGCATTCGTATGCTTGAGCTTTTGGATAAGCTGATGAGTACGGTTCCTGTGTGGCAGATGGGCTGCAATATGGAAGATGAAGCGCCGCGTGTATCGTATGCTGCGATGAGCGGTGGGGGAAAGAGTTAGTAAGGAGTTGTAATAAATGAAGCTTAAGGAAGGATTTATCCTGCGTGAGGTGGCGGGGGAGAACGTGGTTGTCCCGTCAGGTGACACGCTTAATTTGAATATGATGATTACGCTCAACGAGACAGGAAGATTTTTGTGGGAGCGTTTGGAGACGGGCGCGGAGGAAGCTGATTTGGTAAACGCGCTTTTGGGTGAGTATGATGTGAGTGAGGCGGATGCAAAGGCGCACGTCTCGGCTTTCATCGAAAAGCTTAGTACACATGATTTCCTCGAGTGAGAAGGAGCTGCGGTTGGAGCAGCTGATGCCGCTGATGCGTGAGAGCTTGGCGGCGGGAAACAGTGTTAGGTTTGCGCCGCGTGGAACGAGCATGCTGCCGATGCTGCGCCAGGGGATAGACAGTGTAGAGCTATCGCCGATAAACGGACAGCTTAAAAAGTACGATTTACCGTTGTATCAGAGGGAAAGCGGGCAGTATGTGCTGCATCGCATCGTGGACGCGGGTGAGACGTACACCTGCGTGGGTGACAATCAGTTTGAGCTTGAGCGGGGACTCAGGCATGAGCAGATGATTGGCGTGGTCACGGTGTTCTACCGCGGAGAGCGTGCGCATAACGTAAATTCATTTTCGCATAGGATTTACTGCAGGCTATGGCACTATAGTCGCGGGGTACGCAAATATTGGCGCGTGATAAAGTACAAAGCGGCAAAAATTGTGCGCGGGAGACGGTAGTTTTTTATATACAGATGCTTTACACAGCAAAGTTTTTAAGATATAATAATTAGTGAAGGCTGAAAAGATTATGAAAAAACGCAAGCCTATTCGCTGGGTGATAAGGCGTGTGCGGAGAAGAATTCCCGCGCTCCTGTTCATGACGGCGATTGATATAGCGATTTCACTGTTGGGAGTAGCTTTTGCGCTGGGAACACGTGGCGTTATAAACGCGGCGACAAGCGGCGTGCGTGAGGCACTTATTGACGCGTGTATAACGCAGGGTGCAATTATAGTTGCGATGCTTGTATGCCTGACGGTGTTCAGGCATCTGAGAGACCGCATAGTAGCTGATTTAGACCGCGATTGGAAGCGCGATTTGCTCGACGGCTTACTCCACGGCGATTACGCAGCGGTGTCGTCCTACCACAGCGGCGAGCTGCTAAACCGGCTTAACAACGATGTTCGTATAATTGACGATGGCTTGGTCGGGATGCTGCCGAATCTTGCGGCTATGATTACACGTCTGGTCGCGGCGATGGCGGTGCTTGTGGCGATGGAGCCATGGTTTGCACTTGTGATTGTTGCAGCGGGTGTTGGAGTTGTAGCGGTTACAAGTGTTATGCGGCACTTGCTCAAGGATTTACATAAGCGAGTCAGTGAGACCGAGGGCAAAGTATCCGGCTTTATTCAAGAGACAATTGAAAATCTTCTGATGGTCCAGGCGATGGATGTTGCGGATGAAATGGAAAACCGCGCGGATGCGCTTTTAAAGGAAAGATACGAGGCGCAGAGAAAGAGAAAGAACACGAGTCTTCTTGCAAACACGGGAATAAGCGTACTCTCATACACTGCGAGCTTTTTCGCGCTGGTATGGTGCGCGGGAGGTCTTTTGAATGGAAGTATGTCCTTCGGTGATTTGACGGCGGTGACTTCTCTTGTAGGTCAGCTTCAAGGGCCGTTTGTAAACTTATCCGGCATAATTCCTCAGTACGTGGGAATCACAGCGGCGGCAGAAAGACTTATGGAGATTTCTGAAATATGCGGAGAGAAACCGCCGGCGGGTGATGAGCCGCAGCGGATATACAGTGATATGAGCGCAATAGTTGCGCGGAATTTAAGTTTCAGCTATGACAGAGACGCGGTTTTTGAGAATGCGTCCTTTACCCTGCCAAAGGGTTCATTTACGGTTATAACCGGAGCTTCCGGGATCGGAAAGAGTACGCTTTTAAAGCTTATGCTCGGCGTGTTTACTCCGTCCGGTGGTGGGTTGTACATAGAGGGTGACAGTGGGGAGATTGAGCTTGACCGCTCGACAAGACGGCTGTTTGCCTATGTGCCGCAAGGGAACTTGCTTTTGAGCGGCACACTTAAAGATAATTTGACGCTTACAAAGCCTGATGCAACGGATAAAGAAATTGCGCAGGCGATATACGTCAGCGGGATGGATGAATATTTATCCCAACTTCCGAGTGGGCTTGACACGGTCTTAGGTGAAGACGGTGCGGGCTTATCCCAGGGGCAGGCTCAGCGGCTTGCAATTGCGCGTGCTGTGCTGGGCGGAGCGCCGATACTTCTGCTGGACGAAATAACCTCAGCACTCGACGGGGACACGGAGAGAACCGTGCTTGAGAGGATTCGTGACCTGGGCGGACGCACTTGTATTGCAGTTACACACAGACCTGCTGCGCTGGAGCTTGCAGATTACAAGATTGAGGTATCCGAACAGGGAATACGTGCAGAGAGTATTTAGCGAAACAGGGGAGAGAAAGCAGGTGGGAGCCTGAAATGAAGCGATGGCTTAAAATTTTAATAGCGATTTTGCTTGTTATTGTTCTTGTGGTCGCAGGTCTTGCAATATGGCAGTGGGATAATATAAAAGCTGCATACACGGCGTTTACGAGTGATGCGGAAACGATTTCTCAGCAGATGGAAACCAAGCGGCAAGAGCAGGAGCAGACGATGAGCGAGTTTAACGTAACCGTTCAGGCGCTTGACGCGGCGCAAACCGGTGATTTGCTTGACGGTAAGGTAAGCGCGGAGGAGGTCAAAGCATCGCTGGGTATTACTCAGGAGATGATTGACGAGGCCAAGGCTGAGACCGAGATTAAAGAGGAGAAAAAGATGCCCTCTAAGCCCAAGTCTGACGCGGGAAAGAGTGTGCAACAGAAAGCCAATGACCTGATGAACAAATGCGCGGCAGAGCTTTACGCTTGCGAGGTTGACATGATGGCGCAGCTTGGCGAGATGAAGCAGTCGGCACTGGCTAAATGGTTTACCATTCCGCCCGATGACAGGACGGACGATAAACTAATAAGTATCGGCCTTACAGGACTTGAGCAATGCTATGACCTTGAGGTTAAAGCGGATAAAGAAGTCAAACAAATTTTAGCGAGGTATCGCAAGCAACTTGAAAGCTTAGGTGTGAAAACCACGGCGATAGACGATATCTGGAAATACTATTGTGAGAAAAAAGCTAATCAAAAAGCTTATTATCTAAACAAGTATATAAATTAAGGAGGAAATTTATCATGAAGAAAACATTTAAGAGAATTGCAGCGTGGGCACTGGCTCTGTGCATGTGCGTAAGCTGCATATCAGGAGCACTGGCGGCAGCACCGGAGGCAGGAGAAATTGGTGTTGATGCAAATGCCAAAGAATTGAGCAATGGAACATATAATGTTTCATATAAGGCGACACTCACTATGGAAGAAGCATTTGCTAAGATTGTTGATCTCAACAGAGCAGATAGCGATAACTTAAAGAGTCTGCGCTTTACGTGTGTTCTTAAAGATGCGTTGGTTGCACAGCTCGGCGCGGAAGCAGGCACCATTGATTTTGACATTACTGATGCCAACGGCGCAGCTAACGGTATCTTTATTAAGGATACAAATGATACTCCTGAGATTAAAGACGGAGCATTAGAAGTTGTTTATAAGCTTGACCCGGATGTTGTAGAGACTTGGAAAAATAAAGAAGCAGGCGTTGTTGCTCCGGAGCTTATGAAAGAAATGGTTATAGTCAATTCCAAGAGCGCAACAGCGGCTCAGATAAAGGCGGCGAGCCCGGTCGATAATAAGATTCCTGGAACCGCAAAGGTTGTTATTACTGAAGTTGACGGAAAGGATATTCCGTATTATGCAGGCACTAAAGAGATTGAAGCTGCAGAGGGAGCCTATGATGTAAAAATCACCCCGTACACCTACTCCGGCGGTGGAGGAAGTGTTATCACTTCCTATCAGGCAAACATCCCGGCTATGGCCAACGGTAAGATTACTGCAACTCCGAGCTGGGCATCTGCAGGCGCTAAGATTACTCTTACCGTAACTCCGGATGCGGGTTATCGTGTAGACTCTCTTACCGTAACCGATAAGGACGGCAAGGAGGTTAAGCTTACAAAGACCGGCGATAACACCTACTCATTTACCATGCCCAATAGCAGAGTTAATGTTAAGGCAACATTCGTTGGCGGCATTGCAGATCCGGCAAAGACCGGTGTCGGCGCACTGCTCAATGCAGATAATCACATCGCATACATGAACGGTGACAACAAAGGCAATTTCCGTCCGAACGCAAACATCACCCGCGCTGAGGTTGCTCAGGTATTCTACAACCTGCTCAACAACAAGAACGTAAGCAAGGCATCCTTTGGCGATGTTGCGGCAGACGCTTGGTATGCAGAGGCAGTAGGAACTCTGGCAGGAATGGGTATAGTAAACGGTGTTGGCAAGAACAACTTCCAGCCGAACCGCTCCATTACTCGCGCTGAGTTTGCTACGATCGCAGCACGCTTTGCAAAGGCAAGTGATGCAAGCTTCGATTTTAATGACGTTGCAAAGTCACACTGGGCATATTCATATATTTCCACTGCATCTGCTTATGGTTGGGTCAGCGGTTCCGGTGCAAACATGTTTGAGCCGGAGCGCGCAATCACTCGTGCTGAGGTTGCAACAATTGTAAACCGCATGCTCAGACGCTTGGGTGATGAGACTGCTATGGACGAAGGTCACGGACGCGAATGGCCGGACGTTGCTGATGGCCACTGGGCAGCAGTAGCGATTGCTGAGGCGACAAACGGACACGGTCATGAGTTTAATGATACTTACACCAGTGAGAGCTGGAAAGCTGAGTAATTTTTAGAATTAGAGACAACGACAGGAGCGGCATAAAAAACGCTCCTGCCGTTTACGCACTTTTACAGGGATGAAAATACCGAGTTATATGTTGCAGGATGCGATAGGTAACTCAGGATAAACAAACAGAAACGGATGAGAAGATGATAAACGAGAGAAAAGTTGAAATGGAGCTGGACTTGCAAAAACTTTTGCAGGCGTATTTGCATAAATGGTGGTTGATTGTGGTAAGCGCAATTGTCTGTGCGGCTCTTATTGGGGTGTATACAATTAATTTTATTACACCTATGTACCGTGCTACGATAACCGTATATGTTAATAACGTAAGAAATGACCAAGATATTCAGTATATCTCGGGTTCTAACCTGGCGGCGTCGCAGCCCCTCGTAAATACTTATATTAACATAATAAAATGCGACTCGGTGCTCAGTAAGGTTGCTGATGCATCACGTGCAAAAATAGCACCCGAGGATATAAAGAGGATAATGTCAACCGCGCAGGTTGACGATACCGAGCTGTTTAATGTTACTATCACCCATCCGGAACCCAAAATGGCGGCGAGAATTGCTAATGCAGTCGCTGAAGTGGCTCCGAAGGAGATAGAGTCGATAGTAGAGGGAAGCTCGACAAAGATTATTGACTATGCCAAAATTCCCAAGAGCCCGTCTTCACCGGATTTAGGGAAAAACTGCATACTGGGAATCCTTGCAGGCGCGCTTCTCGCACTTGCATATATTACTGTGCGGTTCCTTCTGGATGTACGAATTAAGGACGAAGAGGATTTATCCATGCTCTTTGAAATGCCGGTGCTTGCGCAGATTCCTGCGTTTGTTTCGCCAAGTGCAAAGCGCCGAAACGGATATGGAAAAGGAAAGTATATCTACCATACCCATGAGTATGTAAGAGACGAGGACGAGGACTCCGATGACAATAAAAATAAGGAGGCGGGAAAATGATTAACTTATTTAAAAGAAATAAGGATAACGCTGCCGCCTCAAAGAAGCGCACAGAATCGTCAATAAATGAAGAGAGACGCAATTTGCTCTCCTCAAAGAGTGACTTCTTTGTGCGTGAGGCGTACAAGGCACTGCGAACCAACGTTTCGTTTGCGCTTACGGACGAGGAAAAATGCAATGTTATAGTTGTAACTTCTTCAATGCAGGGTGAAGGGAAAAGCATAACTACGATGAATCTGGCGATATCATATGCAATGACTGATCGCAAGGTTTTGGTTATTGACTGCGACCTGCGCCGTCCTAAAGTATCGCGCCTTTTGCAAATGAATTCCAAGGTTGGACTTAGTAATCTTATTATGAACAGCGAGCTCAAGGACGAGGCGGTTCTTCACACCAAGATTGAAGGACTGGATGTAATTTTAGCGGGAGACATCCCTCCGAATCCGTCAGAGCTTTTAGGCTCTCCGAAAATGCAGCAGATAATAAATGATTTACGAGAGAGTTATGACTATATTTTCTTGGATTCACCTCCGATAAATATGGTTACTGATGCTGTTGTTTTGGCTCCGCAGTCAAACGGCGTACTTTTCCTGGTGCGCGCAAACTATGCCGATCGCGGTGGAGTTGTTCACGCTGTTGAGCAGCTTGAATACGCAAAGGCAAAGATCCTCGGGTTTGTACTCAATGATGTGGACATGGAAAAAACGTACTATGCGTATGGTAAGTACCGTTATAAAGGCTATATGAAGTACGGCAAGTACAGACGCTACAAAAGATATGGCTATGGTTACGGTTATGGGTACGGTTATCGTCGCCTCGGTTATGGCTACGGATACGGACATAGGCATGGGAATGCACAGATACCTGGGGTGCAAAACGAGGCTACGCAAGCCCAGAAGCAACAGGAGGCTGATATGCAATGACAGATCTGCATACTCACATTCTGCCCGGTATTGATGACGGCGCTGAGAATGCAGACGAAAGCATTGCAATGCTGAAAATGGAGAGGGACCAGGGGGTAAAAACCGTGGTTCTTACACCGCACTTTTATCGGGATAGGGAGAACCCGCGGCGGTTTCTTCGCCGCAGACAAGAGGCAGCTTTAGAGCTTGCCAAAAAACTACGCGAGCTTTCGGACGAGGAGAGGAATTCTCTTCCAAAGCTTGTTTTGGGAGCCGAGGTAGCATGGTGGCCTGATATGGACGAATGGGATGACCTTTCTAAGCTATGCATTGGCGAAACCAAAAATTTGTTGCTTGAGCTTCCGTTTACGCCATGGAATGGGCGCATGATTGACCAAATTTATAATTTGGCGGGGCGTACCGGAATTAGACCGGTGTTTGCCCATTTGGAAAGATATTTAAAAATTCAGCCGCCTGAGCTTATTGATGAGGTTTTGGACTTAGGCTTCCCAATTCAAATTGGAACCGATGCACTGGTGCATTTGCTCAGACGCGGCGGAGTCATGAAGCTTTTAAAGGATGGAAAGGGCAATTTAATTGCCTCGGATTGTCATGACAATAAAAAGCGCGCGCCAAATCTTAAAGAGGCAATGAGGTTTATAAGCCGTAAGTTAGGTGCGGATATAGCGGAAGATTTTTCGTTATGCGCTGATGAATTAGCCGGCATTACGGCAGGGGATCAAGAGTTCATGACAAACGCGGATTAAAAAAATACGGTGCCGCATACCGATGAGGGAGAGTGTGTGCGGCAACGGAGAGGGTAAAGGTTGTAGTCAAATGAACGAGTGCTACAAAAAATCACTGCGCATATTAGCTATAGTATTATTGGATGTGCTGCTTGTTGCCGCGTGCGGCATGGTGGCTTTATTGGTGCGCTTTGACTTCTCTTTCGATGCAATCGGAAGTGTGTACAAGCAGCAGCTTTTTTACTTTTTATGCGTGCAGAGTGGAATTACAATTGTGGTTTTCATGCTGCGCCGCATGTACCACTATGTCTGGAGGTCTGTAAGCGCATACGATGTGGCGGATATGACAGTGTCCGTTGCGTCAGCTTTTATTGTTACATATATTGTGTCCCATTTAGCAGGGATAAAGATTCCAAACAGCGTCGCAGCGATAGATTTACTTTGCATAATTATTGCACTGGTAGGCATGCGATGCTTTTTGCGTTTCTATGAGTCACTTAGCCGTGCGTTTTTGCGCATAAGCGGCGGGGACAGAATTATGCTCATAGGAGCGGGTGAAGCGGGACGAGTCCTGCTGCGTGAGATTTTGTTCTCAAATAAGACTGAAGGTAAGGTCTGCTGCATAGTTGATGACAATCAGAGTAAATGGGGCAAGCGCATGAACGGCGTGCGCATCTATGGCGGACGTGACAAGATAGCAGAGCTTGCAAAGGAAAAAAAGATAACGCATATAATTTTTGCGATTCCGTCTGCATCTGCGGCGGACAAGCAGGAGATTTTAAAGCTGTGCCAGGACACCGGATGTAAGGTGCGTACTCTGCCGGGCGTTTATCAGATGGTAAATGGCGAGGCGAGCTTATCTGAGGTTAAGGATGTGCAGGTTGAGGACCTGCTCGGGCGTGAGCCGGTAAAGCTCAATAACCGAGCGGTGACAGAGCTTATGCAGGATAAGGTTGTACTTGTCACCGGCGGCGGTGGTTCGATCGGAAGTGAGCTGTGCCGCCAGATTGCAAGATGCAAGCCTAAACAGCTCATAATTCTTGACATATACGAAAACAATGCGTATGACATCCAGCAGGAGCTTCTGAGTAAGCACAAGACGCTTGATTTGAAGGTTGAGATTGCGTCTATACGCGATAAAGAAAAGATTTATTCGCTGTTTAAAGAGTTGCGTCCGGAGATTGTTTTCCACGCAGCAGCGCACAAGCATGTGCCGCTTATGGAGAGCTGCACTACAGAGGCGGTAAAGAACAATATATTTGGAACTTATCACGTGGTTCGTGCGGCTGAGAAATACGGCGTTAAGAAATTCGTCATGATTTCTACGGATAAAGCGGTTAACCCGACTAATTTTATGGGCGCGACAAAGCGTTTCTGTGAAATGATACTGCAGAGCCGACAGAAGAGTGCTACGGAGTTTTGTGCTGTTCGCTTTGGCAATGTACTTGGCTCAAACGGCTCGGTTGTTCCGCTCTTTAAGCGTCAGATTGCGGCGGGCGGTCCGATTACGCTTACGGATAAGCGGATAATAAGATATTTTATGACTATTGAAGAGGCTTCTCAGCTTGTGCTGGAGGCGGGCGCAATGGCGCAACCCGGGCAGATTTTTGTGCTTGATATGGGAGAGCCGGTTAAGATTCTGACTCTTGCGGAAAATCTCATACGTCTTTCCGGCCTTGAGCCGTATAAGGATATTGAAATCAGAGAGATTGGTCTAAGGCCGGGCGAAAAGCTCTACGAGGAGCTTATAACCGGCGGTGTTGGGCAGAGTAAGACTGCAAATGAAAAGATTTTTGTTGAGCAGCAGGAGGTTATCAGCCCAGACTACATTATGGATTGCCTTGAAAAGCTCGACTGTGCGGTGACGGATAATATTTCAAATCGCGAGATGATAGAGCTTATGAAGGATATAGTGTCAACGTATTACGACCCCAAGCAGATAAATTCTGCTGCGGTGGGGAAAGTTGTGAAAATAGCAAACACTTAAAAAGGGATGACGGGAATGGAAAAAGAAAAAATATGGCTGTCTACGCCTACCATGCACGGTGAGGAAATGCAGTTTGTGCAGGAGGCGTTTGATAAAAACTGGATTGCACCGCTCGGCTTTAACTGTGACGGGTTGGAAAAAGAAATTGCGGAATACGTGAGCGGGGATGCCCCGTGGCACACGCTGGCGCTGGCTTCGGGCACGTCGGCGTTGCATTTGGCCATCAAACTGGCG
>JAZRUF010000100.1:0-10863 GCA_045652405.1 Eubacteriales bacterium
CGAACGCGCCTTGTCAACGCGATAGAAGCGCTCGAACAGCCGCGGAATATCCTTTTCCGCGATACCAATACCGGTATCCGATACCTCAATATACGTAAACTCGCCCTCGTGACGCGCTTTAATCTTCACCTCGCCGCCGTCAGGCGTGTACTTTATCGCGTTTCCTACAATGTTTACGATTACCTGCTCTATTCTACCTTGGTCGCCGTTTATCACCGGAAGCTCACCCTCGATATCGAGCGTGAAATTGTGCTTGTGGTTTTTAGCCTCAATGACCATCGCATCGTATACGTTTTCAATGCTGTCTTTAATCGCAAACTCGGATATTTTCCAGTCCATCTTCGCATAGTCAAGCTTTGAGAGCGTAAGCAGGTCCTTTACAATTCGCGTCATGCGGTCAGTCTCATTTAAAATTACCTGATAGAACCGCGCGGAGAGCTCAGGCTGCGGCTCTTCCATCTCCATAAGCGTTTCCGTGTAGCTCTTTACGTTTGTAAGCGGCGTGCGCAACTCGTGGGATACGTTTGCGACGAACTCACGGCGGCTCTGCTCAAGCTTAAACTGCTCGGTAATATCGTGAACAACCGCGATAACTCCGCCGTCACCGCTGCCGAAAGCCGCGAAATACACCTTGAGAACTCGTCCCGAAACCGTGTAATCGCACTCTAAAAACTCGGTAGCCTTCTGCCCGAGCACGCGCTCAAAGGATATTCCTGTAGAACCGTAAAGCTCCTCAAAGCTCGGGTTATCCTCTAAATGCACGCCGAGCATCTCCTCGGCGGCGGGGTTTATGTGGATAATAGCACCGTCATGCGAAAACGCGGTCACACCGTCGGTCATATGCAAGAAGAGCGTGTTTAACTTATCGCGCTCGCCCTCAACCTTTTCAAGTGTTTCGTGGAGCACCTGCGCCATGTCGTTAAACGTCTCGGTCAAAATGCCAATCTCGTCCTGAGAGTGCACCTCAAGCCGTGTCTTAAACTCACCCATGGACATAAGCTTTGCGCTGCGCGTCAGGTTCTCAATCGGCGTGGTTATCGTCTTTGAAAGCACAAGGCTTAAAATAATTGCTATTATAAGCGCAAAGAGTATCGCGCGTATGATTATCTGAAAGAGAGAATTTGTAAGCGCGGTCATGTCCTGCTTGGTGTCCTTTATATATACTATATACTCAACCTTATCCTCAATGATTATAGGAACCGCGCGGTCGAAATACGCGGCACTCACGCGCTTTTCCTGACCAATCTTTCCGCCGAGCGCACTTATAACCGCGGGCGTGCGCTCAGGCTCACGGTCATCCGAGCCTGCAAGCATCGCGCCGGTCTTTCCGTCGAGTATATAGAAATTTCGGTTTGCGGAAATTCCAAGCGACGACGAATAAGCCTCAAGCGTACCCTTGAGGGCTTCTGCCCCATTCTCGCTTGCGGCTTCATTTTTAAGCGCGGAGTACATATTCGCGGTAAATGCCGAGTTCATCTGCTCGGTAAAATCATCAAAATAATAAGTGCTCACCCAGTTTATAAGAAACGTACCTACAACCGCCATAACCGCGACTATAAGCACGACCAGTATCATGGCAAGCCTCATATGCAGAGAGCGCAGGATACTGCCTGTCACCCTCTCCTTTTTATCCCGCCCGCTCATTTGTTGAGCAGGTAGCCGGAGCCGCGGCGCGTTACGATATACTCAGGCTCACTCGGGTTATCCTCTATCTTCTCGCGCAGACGGCGGATAGTCACGTCTACCGTGCGCACATCGCCGAAGAACTGGTAGTTCCACACCTGCTCCATGAGCGTCTCGCGTGAGAACACCTTGCCCGGCTGGGTTGCAAAAAACTTTATAAGCTCAAACTCGCGCGGTGAAAGCTCGATGAGCTTCCCGCTCTTTTTAACCTGCATTGCGCTCAAGTCCACCTCAAGCTCGCCAAAGGTCAGAATATCCTCGGCACTTGAACTTTGCGCCGCATCGAGTACCTGACGGCGGATGTTTGCCTTAACTCGTGCCAGAAGCTCGCGCATGGAAAACGGCTTTGTGATGTAATCATCCGCACCCAGCTCAAGACCTAAAATCTTATCCACTTCCTCTTCACGCGCGGTCAGCATGATTATCGGTGTGGACATAGTCTTTCTCAGGTACTTGCACACCTCGTATCCGTCCATCTTCGGCAGCATCAGGTCAAGCAGAATAAGGTCCGGGTTTTCCGCCTTCGCCTTTTCCACACCCTCTTCGCCGTCGTATGCGGCAAGCACAGTGTAACCCTCACGCTCGAGATTGAAGCTGATAATATCCACTATCGCCTGCTCGTCCTCAACTATAAGTATTTTCTTTTCCATATCCGGCTCCCTCTTCCCCGACTGTATTACCGTTTTATAATCCGCGCGGCCTTGAGCGCGGCGGTAACGGTTTTCGCATCGTGAATTCTATCCTGGTCTATCATGGATAAAAGCTCGTCAAACTTAATCTTTTCTACACTTAAAAACTCATCTTCATCCGGACATGCCTTACCCGCATGAAGCCCTTTTGCAAGGTATAAGTACAGCTTTTCGTTTACGTACCCGGGTGACGGATAAACAACCCCGAGCGGTACTATCTCGTCAGCCGAGCATCCGGTCTCCTCCCTAAGCTCGCGCACGCCGCACTCATACGGGTCCTCGCCCGGCTCAAGCTTTCCCGCGGGTATCTCTAAAAGCTCCTCGCCGTAAGGATAGCGAAACTGGCGCACGAGAAGGACATTTCCCTGACCGTCAAGCGGAAGTATCCCCACCCCGCCCGGATGGTCGCATACCTCGCGCTTTGCACGCCGCCCATCGCAAAGCTCAACCTCATCAACGTGTACGTTGAGTATTTTTCCGTTATATATTACGTTTTGTTTTACGGTTTTTTCAAAAAACTGCATGTAACTTCTTCTTTCTCCCTGAAAATTATGTAAGCCCCTACATCCATTTCCTATAATATAAGTATAGCATAATTTTTAAATATCTAAAACCATTTTTTTCTATCCCTCGGCGCGCCTTATCGCCCATGGAATATAGTGCCAAATCTGCTCTGCCCACACCGGCCAGAAATGCCCGCCCGGCGCTTCCTCATATGTTATGTCAAGAGAGAGCGATTTTGCAAAGCTCAGATACCTGCGGTTATCCGCATATAAAAAATCCTCAGTCCCGCAGAACTGGTATATAGCCGGCATACACTTTCCCGCCACCCGCTCGGAAAGGTAGAAGATATCGTTTTCTCCACCGCGTATGCGCGCATTTTCGCCAAACGCGTTTTTTAAAACCTCGCGCTCATGTGCATTTAACCCATGACTCTTTATAAGCTGCCCCTCCACGTCCATAACGCTTGAGAGGCTTCCTATCGTCGCAAAGCGCGTGGGGTTTAAAAGCCCTATCTTCATCGCGCCAAAACCGCCCATGGAAATGCCCGCAATATGGTTTAGCTCCGGCTTATCGCCCAGTCCGAAAAACCTGCGCGATACCTCGAAAACCTCATCGGCAATGTGCGTGTAATAATCCTCACCCTGCGCGGTCTTGCAGTAGAAGCTGTTCTTCGCCTCTGGCATTATAACGCAAACGCCGTACTTCTCCGCAAGCTCCTGAATACGCGTGTTCGCGCACCAGGTAAGGTAATTTCCGTCAAGCCCATGCAGAAGTGTAAATACCGGCGCGGAGTTAATATCCGAAACATTCTCGGGCAAAACCACGTTCATCGCGGTCTTAGCACCCAATATACGCGAATTATATATGCAATTTAAGAGTGCCATAGCTTATTTTCCCCTGTACATATTCTCAACAAACCGGCGCACCATATCAAGCGCACCCAGCGCGGCAGAGTTTCTTATGCGTGCGCGCTCACCGGTCCAGTTCATTCTCCGGCACCAGCATACACCGTTTGAGTACACCGCGATGTACACCGTGCCCACCGGCTTTTCCTCGCTCCCGCCGTCGGGTCCTGCAATACCCGTGACGGACACACCAATATCCGCACCTAAGTATTCCGCAGCGCCGCGCGCCATCTGCTCCGCGCACTGGCGGCTGACCGCGCCGTACTTTTCAAAAATCTCAACCCCAACACCTAAAAGTGCGCTTTTAAGCTCATTTGTATACGTAACGCCGCCGCCTAAAAAGCACTCGGACGAGCCGGGTACATTGGTTATCTTCTGCGATACCAGACCACCTGTGCACGACTCAGCCGTTGCAAGCGTAAGCCCTTTTTCTTTAAGCAAATCCACAACCGCAAACTCAAGGCCTTCCACGTCAACGCCGTAGATTAGCTGACCGAATATGCCTTTAAGCTCGGCGATTACCGGACGTGTGAGCGCATCCGCCGCCTCGTGGCTTTCCGCCTTACCTGTCACGCGTAGCAGTACTTCGCCCTCTTTTGCGTACGGCGCAAGGGATGGGTTTTCCATCTTCTCCATCCGCTCGCGAAGCTTTTGCTCAACGGCAGATTCGCCCATGCCTATTATCCTTATATTGTGCGATACTATCTCACCGTCAGATAACTTTCTTAAGTATTCCATCGCACGCTCGCGCATCATGGGTACGCACTCGCGCGGAGGTCCGGGCAGCATGATTACATGTACCCCATCTGCGAAAAATGCACATCCGGGCGCAGTGCCCCAGTCGTTTTCAAGCACTGTGCACCCCTCAGGAAGCCACGCCTGCTGCTCGTTGTTTGCAGTCATTTCGCGCCCAACTTTCTTGAAAAAGGCGCGGATTTTATTAAGCTCCTCTTCGTGAAGCTTAAGCTTTAATCCGAAGCACTCGGCAAGCGTCTGCTTGGTCAAATCGTCATACGTAGGGCCAAGTCCGCCCGTGGTTATAATTATGTCCGCACGCTCCTTGGCTATCGCAACCGCCGCCTTGAGCCTCTGCGGGTTATCACCCACCACCGTGTGGTAGTATACGTTTATCCCGAGCTCGCTGAGCCCCTGAGATACCACCTGAGCGTCAGTGTTTGCAATATCGCCCAGCAAAAGCTCAGTACCCACTGCAATTATTTCAGCACTGTATGCCATTAAAATTCACAACCTCTATACCGTAATAATCTCAATATTCTCGACCGCGCGGTCTATAAGCGCGTCAATGTCGAGCTTTCTCTCCTCAATCTCCAAATCCTTAAGACGCGGCTTGGTCTTCGGATGCTTGGGTGTAAAGACCGTGCAGCAATCCTCATATGGAAGAATTGAAGTCTCAAACGTGTCAATCTTTCGCGCTATGGTTACAATCTCTTCCTTATCCATTCCGATTACCGGGCGCAGTACCGGCAGCGTACACATCGACGCGGTAACGCCCAACGCCTCCATCGTCTGGCTTGCCACCTGCCCTAAGCTTTCACCGGTTATAAGCGCCTTGCAGTTTTTAGAGAGCGCGACGCGCTCGGAAATCCGCATCATGAAACGGCGCATGATAAGCGTAAACATATCCTCGCGGCAGCACTCGCGTATCTTCTCCTGAATCTCGGTAAACGGAACCACTGAAATTTCAATCCGTCCGGTAAATACCGAAAGACGGCGCGCAAGCTCTACCACCTTTTCCTTCGCACGCTCGGAGGTGTACGGATACGAGAAGAAATGTATGCCGTGGAGCGATACACCGCGTTTTGCAATCATGTATCCGGCTACCGGGCTGTCAATACCGCCTGAGAGCAGCAGTCCCGCGCTTCCGTTTACGCCGACCGGCATTCCGCCCGCACCCGCTGACGGATTTGCGTGTACATATGCCGCCTTGTCACGCACCTCGACCTTTACGCACACCTGGGGGTTGTTTACATCCACCTTTAAGTTTGAAAACGTATCGTGTAGCGCACCACCGACTTCCTGGGAAATCTGTATAGAGGTGAGCGGAAAGCTCTTGTCCGACCGGCGGGACTCCACCTTAAACGTCTTTTCCTCGCCGCCGAGTACAGGTGCTAAAAACTCACGTGCAGTATCAATTATCGCGGAAATATCCTTTTCACACTCCGCCGCGCGGCAAACGCTTACAACGCCGAAAACCTTCTTAGCCGCATCGTAAGCCTTTGTAATATCCGCATTTTCGTCCTGCGGCTCAACGTATATCGTCGATTGCAGGCAGTATACCTTGAAGTTTCCGCATGCGCGCATGCGCCAGCTTATATTCTTTATAAGCCGGCTTTCAAAAACACCGCGGTTTAAGCCTTTTAGGACAATCTCGCCCAATTTTAAAAGCAATATCTCTCTCACTTTATTCTATCCCCTTTTTAAAATCTCACTTATCGCGGCTATAAGCGCATCCGCATCGTCACAGGTTGTATCACGCCCCGCGCTTATGCGTATCGCCGAGTCGATAACCTTTACCGGAACTCCCATGGCTGAGAGCACATGACTTCGCTTGCCCTTGCTGCACGCAGAGCCTGAGGATACGTAAATTCCGCGCTGCTCAAGCATGCGCATGACTACCTCGCTCGGATAACGGCTTGGCGATACGCTTAGAATATGCGGCGCATCAGCCCCCGCTATAACCTCAACACCTGGGAGCGCATTAAGCTCCTCGCGCATTTTACCTGTCGCCTGCGCCATATTTTTCCGCCATGCTTTTCCGTTTTCATACCACTCATTGCACGCGGCTGAAAATGCCGCAATAAGCGGTACCGACTCAGTGCCCGAGCGCATTCCGCGCTCCTGACCGCCGCCCAAATTCCGCGGCGCAAGCCTTACACCTTTTTTAACGTATATCGCGCCGATACCCTTGGGCGCGTTTATCTTATGCCCGGAAACCGTTATTATATCCGCTCCCGTGTCACCGAGCGCACCGTCGAGCTTAAAAAACGCCTGAACCGCGTCGGTATGAATAAGCGTGTTTTTATTCTTCTCGCGCACCGCACGGCAAATATCCGCAATCGGGTTTTTTGCACCCACTTCGTTATTTACGCTCATTACGGATACAAGAAAAGTATCCTCGCGCACCGCCGCACAAACATCCTCTACACGTATATGTCCACTCGAGTCGGGCTTTATATAGCTTATCTCCCAACCCATCGCCTCAAGACTTTTCATCGGCTCTAGCACGGACGCATGCTCGCAAGCGCTCGTTATAATATGCCGACCGCGCCGTGAATTTGCCTGCGCCGCACCGAATATCGCCAGGTTATTCCCCTCAGTGCCTCCGCCGGTGAAATACACCTCAGCCTTTCCGACACCCATGCATTTTGAAACCTCTTCACGCGCGGACTCTATAATTCTTTCGCCCTCTATCCCCAGTCCGTGGAGCGAGGACGGATTCCCAAACCGCTCGCGCATCGCGTCCACCGCGGCATCCGCCGCCGCCTGCGATACACGCGTCGTCGCGGCATTATCCAGATATATCATATGTGCACCTCACATAAATTACCTTTTCCTCTCTATATTATAATCCAAATATCTGAATAAATCTATATAAAGTTATTGTAATTTCAATTATTTTTTGCTATAATATTATGCGTAATTTTTTAAAACACGCATGTTTTGCAATTTTATAAATACTTACGTATCGGAAAGGAATGTCTCTATGTCGGGAAAAATCATCCTCGGTGCCCAGTGGGGCGATGAAGGTAAGGGCAAATTTATAGATATTTTTGCCTCTCAGGCGGAATACGTTGTTCGCTCTCAGGGCGGCAATAACGCAGGTCATACGGTCATCGTAAAAGATGAGGTGTATAAGCTGCACGTTATCCCGTCGGGAATTTTGTATCCTGGAACCGTCAACATCGTCGGCCCGGGCGTGGTCGTTGACCCCAAGGTCATTCTTGAGGAAATGAGCGGTCTTAAAAGCCGCGGCGTAAGCCTCGACCACCTGTTTATCGACTCTCGCGCGCATGTCATCATGCCTTGGCACATCCTGCTCGACGGTCTGAGCGAGGAGAGCCGCGGCAAGGGTGACATTGGCACCACAAAGAAGGGTATCGGTCCGTGCTATATGGATAAATCCGAGCGCAGCGGTCTGCGCATGCACGATTTCGTATCCCCGACCAAGTTTGAAGAAAAAGTCCGTGCCATCGGCAAAGCTAAGAACGAGATTATAACCAAGCTCTACGGCCACGAGCCGCTGGATATTGACGCTATAGTCAAAGAGTACCGCCGCTATGCGGAGTCTCTGCGTCCGTATGTTCGCGATATGTCTGCGGATATTTACCGTGCGCTTAAGGCTAATAAAGCAGTACTCTTCGAGGGCGCGCAGGGTACTCTTCTTGACCTTGATATGGGCACCTATCCGTACGTCACCTCCTCCCATCCGGTCGCAGGCGGCGTATGCATCGGCTCCGGCGTTGGTCCGACTCTTATCGATGAGGTTTACGGCATCGCCAAGGGTTATACCACCCGCGTAGGCAAGGGTCCGTTCCCGACCGAGCTTGAGGACGATACCGGCGAGTATATTCGCCAGAAGGGCGCGGAATTTGGAACCACCACCGGTCGCCCGCGCAGAACCGGCTGGTTTGACGCAGTCATCGCGCGTTACGCGGTTCGTGTAAACGGTCTTACCTCTCTTGTAATTAATAAAATTGACCCGCTCCGCGGTCTCGATAAATTAAAACTCTGCGTAGCCTATGAGCTTGACGGTGAAATCATAAACGAATTCCCCGCAGATTTGGACGATCTCGCACGCTGCAAACCGGTGTACAAGGAGTTTGAAGGCTTCACCGAGGATATTAGCGACATCCGCGATTACAATAAGCTTCCCGCAGCGCTCCGCTCATACATCGAAGCAATTGAAGAGCTGTGCGAATGCCCGGTATCCATCATCGGTGTAGGCCCGGCACGCGACCAGATTATTTACAGATAAGTTATATTCTCGGATATGTATTTTAAAAGGTAGGCAAAGAGTTTTGCCTACCTTTTTTGTTTTATATAGAAATTGGCATCATCCCACCGCCTCCGGTATATAATCTATATATAAATCTTGCACAAGGAGGTGATAGCATGAAGAAAAGCTACATCATACCCACGGCTGAGGTGGGCACCTTCGCAGCTCAGGATATTATTACAGCTTCATCAGGTTATACGCAAGGCGGATTTGAAGGTTGGGCCCCTGACAGCGATGATTCGGAATTCGGTTCGTGAAATCTGTTTGCGACGTATCGCATTCCCATCAATAAACATAAAAGACCGGGACTGATTTTCAGTCCCGGTCTTATTGTTGCGTTGTATTAAACTTATGCTACAACTTAGATGTTATTGTGCAGGGAGAATACACGAACAATCTTGCCACCCTCGATGCAGATGATAGCGTTGTGGAGTCTATTTTCTTCACTTGCTTTGATTACATCGCTTTCAGAGATGGTCTCAATTTCTCCACCTTCGACGAAGTTGTTGTCGTCAATAGCGATAACTGCGAAGTTGTGCTCATCGATTTCCTCGACATACATGCCGTCAGCCCAATCGGTGTCATTGCCATCCTGGTCGTGGCTGTTAGCGAAGAAGCCGATGTACTCATCGTCGACAAGACCGATCTGTACTGCGAAGTAGCCTGCGTCAGTAAGGGTAGTAAAGGCACCTGTCTTATTATCCTTTTTGTACAGATCGCCTTCCGCATCGTACTCGTAAACCCTCTCAACGGAACCAAGTTCACCATTGTCGCTGAGAACCTGAATCCACTCGCGAGTATCAGCTTCGTCCTCAGAAGCGGTCATCTGATAGAGAACAATTTCACCTGGCTCGAAGACTGCATCGCCAATATTTTTATTTGCAACAATAATATCACCGTTATCGTTGGTTACATTGTCAACAGTTCTGGTCTCAATGAGTCCGTTGTGGTTAATCATGATAACCTCAGCATAGTACTGATCAGTGTCTGCGTTGTAGTTAGCTTCAGCCTTAACAACGTAAGCGATGTTGTCCATATCGCCAATACCGCTGCCTGCACTCTCGCCGACAGAAACTGAGCCTGCGAGCAGAACGCTCATGCCGTTGGAACCCTTGGTAGAAACCGCGTCACCCATGTAAATCTTGGTATTTTCCGGTTTTTTATTTTCGGACTCTTCACCGATGCTTACCCAAACACCCTCGGTTGCGCCTGCAGCGTCAGAGATATTCTCAAGCTTATAAGCTTTTGCCTTCAGGTTGTAAAGAACCGCACCGTCATCCGTCGGCTCTTTTCCTTGGGTAGCCTTATTATTCTTGGTACCGCCGTAGAGCATAAATACAATAGAGTTTGCATCTGCACGGTAGGTCTTAGCATCAACGTAACCCTCTTTGCCCTTTTCGCCGCGAGCCTCAAGATGGAACATGCCGTCCTCAACTTTTGCAATCTTATCATTTTCGCTGTTTACGCTGGTGTTTATACCAACCTTTTTAGCTAACTCTTCCGGATCGTTCTGAGCAAGGTTTACAGTACCGTTAGCAACAGTTGCACGGATAACCGCACCAACCATACGGTTGTTGATGAAGTTCCACTTTAAGCTCTCGGAGACAGCCTCGTTATTGTTGAGCTTGGAAACCTCATAGGTGCCCTCAGAGTTGTTCGGGAAGCCGAGCTTTACGGTAACATTACCAGTCTCAGTATCATATGAAGAGTAAAGAACTACCGCATAATCATTTGCAGCGCCTGTTACAGCAGTGCCTTCGAAGTCGAGAACATAGTTCTTGTAAACAACGTACTCACTGGAGTCATGGTTCTTGTTCTTGCCATTTCCATTGGTAAAGAATTCGTCAATCTCGATTTCCTTGTTATCAAGGATACCGAGTGCTGCGCGATAAACTGCGCCATTGATGGTTGCAGTCTTGTTGTAGAAGTTGGTTGCCTTACCGGTGATCTTCTGGGTCGGCTCAATGATAACCTTGCCGTCCTTAGCGTAGGTAACAACCTTCATGCCCTTCTCGATGGTGCCGTTTACAACAGCCTCATCCTCGAGGTCAAGAGTGCCGGTTAC
>JAZRUF010000101.1:0-7222 GCA_045652405.1 Eubacteriales bacterium
CGTGAAAATGCGGCAGCAAGCGGTCTTCAGGGTGCACCAATCCGCTGGATAGTTGATGACTGTGCAAAATTCGTAGAGCGCGAAATTCGCCGTGGCAGAAAGTATGACGCAATAATAATGGACCCTCCATCCTACGGTCGAGGTCCGTCAGGCGAAATTTGGAAGCTTGAAGAAAATCTTTTCCCATTTGTTAAGCTGTGCAGCAACGTTCTGAGCGACGACCCGCTTTTCGTCCTCATCAATTCATACACCACAGGGCTTGCCCCCTCGGTCCTCCGCTATATAGCCGAGTCTCTGTTCACTCCGCGTTTCGGCGGTGTATGCGTGAGCCGTGAGCTTGGTTTACCCGTCACCGAAAGCGGTCTCCATCTGCCGGCAGGCGCAACCGCGCGCTGGTATACCGGTGACCCATCCGACCTTTGAAAGGAAAATCTTTTAACATGTCAAACTCTGAAACGATGATTGAAACCTCTGCTCTGGAATTTTCGTATCAACATTCATCTGAAGAACCAAAACTTGTGCTCGGCGGTGTTGATTTAAAAGTTCCACGCGGTCAGTTTCTCACAATTCTGGGCCACAACGGTTCCGGAAAATCAACCTTGGCAAAACATTTAAACGGCATCCTTCTCCCCTCAGGAGGAAAGGTCTATATCGCAGGTATGGATACCTCCGATGAAGAACTCCTGTTTTCAATTCGCCGCCGTTGCGGAATGGTTTTTCAGAATCCGGACAATCAAATAGTAGCAACAATAACTGAGGAAGACGTAGCATTTGGTCCGGAAAACTTAGGTATTCCGCAACCTGAAATACGTAAGCGTGTGGATGAAGCTTTAAAAACCGTCGGTATGTACGATTTTCGTTCCCAGGCACCGCACATGCTATCCGGCGGGCAGAAGCAGCGTGTGGCAATCGCAGGAATAATAGCAATGCGCCCTGAGTGTATTGTCCTTGATGAGCCTACAGCAATGCTTGATCCCTCAGGAAGACGAGATGTTTTAAATACCATCCATACCCTCAACCGCGAGTATAACATGACGATAGTTCTTATAACACATCACATGGAGGAAGCGGTTGACTCTGACCGTGTTATTGTAATGGACAAAGGAAAAATAGCTCTTGACGGAACTCCCAAGGAAATCTTTGTACAAGTTGGAAAGCTCAGAGAACTCGGTCTCACAGTCCCTCAAACCGTAGAGCTTTTATATTCTTTAAGGCGCGCAGGTCTTGATATATCCTTAGACGCACTCTCAGCTGACGACTGTGTAAGCGAAATATTAAAATCACTTAGTAACTAAACAGGAGGTTTACCAATATTGGAAACCATTATCCAGATAAAAAACTTATCACACATATACAGTCCGAGCACGCCTTTTGAACAGGTAGCTCTTGACGATATAAACCTCGATATACACAAAGGTGAAATTCTCGGCATAATCGGTCATACCGGTTCGGGAAAATCCACCTTTATTCAGCATTTAAACGGTCTGCTCAAGCCCTCCTCTGGCGAAATACTTTTTGAGGGTGAAAACATCCATAAATCCAAGGATTTTACGCGTTTTGTGCGCTTTAATGTAGGCCTGGTTTTTCAATATCCCGAATACCAGCTCTTTGAAGAAACTGTATATAAGGACATTGCTTTCGGTCCGGCAAACATGAAGCTTTCGGAAGATGAAATCAAAGAGCGCGTTATAGAGGCATGCCTTATGGTCGGGCTTGACTTATCACTTTTGGATAAGTCTCCATTCGAGCTCTCAGGCGGGCAAAAACGCCGAGTAGCAATTGCAGGCGTTATTGCAATGCGTCCCCGAGTCCTTATACTCGACGAACCGACAGCTGGTCTTGACCCGCGCGGACGCGATGATATTTTAACGCACATGAAAGCATATAACAACGAAACCGGCGCTACCGTCATCTTCGTAACTCACAGTATGGAGGATATTGCAATGACGGTTGACAGGCTAATTGTTATGGAAAAAGGAAAGCTCCTCATGACCGGAACGCCTGGTGAAATTTTCACCAAAGCCGACGAGCTTACACGCGCAGGACTCACTGTGCCGCAAGTTACTCAGGTTATGACCAAATTAAAAGAATCAGGTCTTCCCATAAAAAGCGGAATATACACTGTGGACGATGCACTAAACGAGCTTCTCCCCCTTGTGAAAGGAGGCGCTCCGCGTGCTTAATAACATTTCTTTAGGTCAATTCTTTCCGGGTAACTCTGCAATTCATCGCATGGACCCACGCATTAAATTAATTTTGACATTTGCTTATATAATAATCCTTTTTTGTTGTAAAGGTCCTATACCTTACATCATTTCAGCATTTCTCTTACTCACCGTGGTATATATATCCAAAATAAGTTTAAAAATCATCTTAAAAAGCGTAAAACCTGTGATTATTCTTTTACTAATAACCACTATTTTTAATATTTTTTACACAACCGGTGGCGTAGTTCTTCTGCATTTTGGCTTTATAACCGTGACAAGCCACGGTCTTATTTCCGCCGCATACATGGTAGTGCGAATAGTTCTTCTTATAATCGGAACTTTTGTTATGCTCACGTATACAACCTCTCCGATTATGCTTACAGACGGCTTAGAGTCTGTGCTCTCCCCGCTTAAACGTATCCACGTACCGGTTCATGAGCTTGCGATGATGATGACTATTGCATTGCGTTTTATCCCGACTTTGATTGAGGAGACAAACAAGATAATTGCAGCTCAGGCATCGCGCGGCGCAGATTTTGATTCAGGTAATATTTTTTCACGCGCCAAAGCACTCGTGCCTATTTTAGTTCCTCTTTTCGTAAGTGCCTTCCGCCGTGCCGAAGATTTGGCAACCGCAATGGAATGCCGTTGTTACCGTGGCGATGTCGGGCGCACCCGAATGAAAATCCTTAAAATCTCGGCAACAGACGTTGTTTCGCTTTTAATAGGCATATTATGCTTTGGAGCTATGCTCATTTTTTCATATATCATCCCTATTGGAGTTGTAATTTAAGAGGTAATCATGCGTCAGATAGTTTTAATTCTCCGCTATAACGGTTCCAACTATCACGGTTGGCAAATCCAATCCAATGCAAAAACAGTTCAAGGAACCGTACAGGCTGCCATATCTCAAATAACCCAGGAAGACGTTCATCTTATCGGTTGCGGAAGAACTGATACAGGCGTTCATGCTCATATTTACGTGGCAAGCTTCTTGTCTGCCTCTACCATTCCGACTGAGCGCATCCCGGTTGCACTAAACAGTCTTCTCCCCAATGATATTGCAGTTTTAGGCGCATTGGATGCCCCTCTTTCATTCCATCCGATACGCTCATGTGTAAAAAAAGAGTATACGTACACTGTATATACTCACTCGGTACAAGACCCATTTTTGCAGGGACGTGCTTTACATATGACGCGCAAATTAAATACTCAAAAGATTGAGCGTGCGGCAGCTCACTTTATCGGCACTCACAATTTTGCGTCAATGCGCTCACTTGGCACCGAGGTATCCTCTACCGTACGTACTGTTTTTAATTACGATGTAATTTCAAATGACGGCATCATGCAGTTTATTGCATGTGCCGACGGTTTTCTTTACAATATGGCTCGCACAATGGCAGGAACACTTCTGGATGTGGGTTTCGGGAAAATCAGCCCCGACGAAATCCCAAATATATTAAAAAGTGGTGACCGCAGCCTTGCAGGTCCGACTGCTCCGGCTTGCGGCCTTGCACTTACACGTCTGTGGTATGATGATTTTGAAAAACTAAAGGAGATTGCATATGTCCCTGGAAAGAAATTCTGAGAAAAAAGGGCGACTTTCAAAACGCTTTATATTGTTTTTCTTTATCTTAACAGCAGTATGCCTGTCTGTCCTCTTTGCCACTCAAACAGGCGGCATATCTCTCAGTAGCGTTATCAGCACGATAGGCTCTGGCATTTCAGGAAATGCAGAGGGCACAAGCATATCGTTTGACAGTAATGACAGCAACCGGTTCCACTTATCTAAAAACGGTTTATTTGTCCTGGCTCCCGACGGTCTGCGTGTATACGATATATCCGGCAAGGAAAAAAGCTTTACCCCTCTTGCTTACCGAAACCCATCTATTTCAGCATCATCAAAAGTCTCTGCAGTTTTTGACCGCGGTAGCACATCGTTTCTGATAACTGACGGAAACAAAGTTTTGCTTGATGCCAAAGCTCCTGCTCCGATTATTTCTATGAACATGAACCGAAACGGCGCATTCTCTCTGATAACAAGCGGACCTGATTGCAAAAGTTTAGTCACTGTATATAACAACAATTGCAAAGAAATATACAGGCTCTATTCCACCGAAGAATACGTAGCCTCTGCCGCAATTTCTACCGATTGCAAAAAGATGGTTACCCTGTCTTTTTCTGCAAAGGACGGACAGTTTGAAGGTAAGCTCTTCTTCTATAAATTAGACGAAGAATCACCTTACAACACGATAACTCTTCCGGACGTTATGCCACTTGACGCGATATTTAACGACACCGACGATTTAACGGTTATCTGTGAAGACAGATTTATAAGGTATTCTTCTTCAGGCGAAGTCAAAGAAGAAATTTCTTTTAATTCCGCAAAGCTTACGTTCACGGCAACCGGCTCTCACAAATTCTCCGCTTTTATTCTTGACAAACGAAACACGGACGGTTTCTTTGAACTTATATCATCACAAAGGAATACGGATAAATATTCAAGCATACAGTTATCTGAAGAAGTTTTATCGCTCTCCTCTTCCGGCAATTATTTGGCAGTCCAATTTTTCGACCGTGTGACGGTATATAAATCGGATTTAACAGAGTTCCACTCTTTTGAAATCCCGCCCGGAACTCGTTCATCACTGGTTCGTGAGGATGGGTCAGTTCTCCTTATCGGCATAAACCAGGCAAATCTTCTCATACCTTAAATTAAAATCAGATGGGAGATGCAAAATTTGCAAAATGTTAATTTTTCTTTTTCACTGATTTCAGATATAATAGTAGTATTATTACTAATTCTTTTCGCCTTTTTAGGGCGCAGACGCGGATTGGTTAAGATGGTCTCAGGAATCCTTGTACTCGTTCTTTCAATGACCGCAGCAGGTATGCTCTCAAAATGGACAACCCCTTACATTTCCTCCGTGTTTGTCGAGCCAAAGGTCGAGGAGCTTTTGATGCCCGAATTTGAAACATCGCAAGCGCAAAACACCGAGGATATACAAGTAGAGGATACTTCCTCATCCCTTCTTCTAAAGCTCGGTCTCTCATCCGAGTCGCTTGAAACCGCCATAGCGGACTTAAAGCAAAATGCCGCGGCATCAGTTGAGGGCGTGGTTTCGTCTCTCTCCTCATCCGTTTCAGTAAAAGCTACGTACACAATAAGCTTTATAATATACTTTATTATTTGTCTGTTGATATTTTCCCTGCTTGCGCGTGTACTCAATTTAGCCGCAAAGCTTCCGGTTATCAATTTCTTAAACCGCACCGGTGGGTTTATAATCGGTGCTATTTGGGGATACCTTGTAATATTGGTAGCCGCCTCTCTTCTTGCAAAATTCAGAATACTTATTACCCCCGAACTTTGTGAGCAAACAGTTGTACTTAACTTTATTTTAACGAAAAACCCGCTCTCTCTTCTCCCAATATGGAGTTAATCGCGAGCGTAAAATAATTTCCGTTTCAGTTAGGAATGATGTGTAAATGAACGTACCAAATTTACTGTCGCTATTTCGCATGGCACTTGTCCCCTGCTTTGTATTCTCCTTTTTCTCGCAGCACCCTCATGCCATGCTTCACTCAGCGGGAATATACGCCTTAGCAGGTATTACCGATGTTCTCGACGGAATAATAGCAAGAAAATTCAATCTCATTACAAAGCTTGGAAAAATTCTCGACCCACTTGCAGATAAGATGATGACAATAACTGTCTTTATCTGCATAACCATTCGCGGAATAATTCCGTGGTGGATGATAATTCTGATATTTGCAAAGGATTTGCTTCTAGTTATCGGCGGAGTTAAGCTTTATCATGAGATTTCATCGGTATTTGCAGCAAACTCAATGGGAAAAGCAACTACCGTAATATTAGTTACCGGCGGTATTCTAATTATGATTTTGGAAAACAAGATACCGCCCCTTGCAAAAAACATATTCATCTGGATTGCTATCATCATGTCATTTTTGGCATTTGCAAGCTATTTGTACCAGTATATCCATTTCAAACGCACACACGATATGTCAAAGCTGTAAAACGGCAATTTTCTATAACCGCCCGGTCAGGGCAACAAGGAGGACACTATGCAACCAACTATTTGCAGCAGATGCAAAAAGAATCCGGCAGTGATTTTTATAACAAAAATGGAAGGCGATAAATCCACAAGTGAGGGCCTTTGTCTTAAATGTGCACGCGAACTCAATTTAAAACCTGTCTCTGATTTTATGGATAAAATGGGGATTTCAGATGAAGAGTTAGACGCAATGACAAACGAAATGCTCAGCATGTTCGGTGACATGGAAGGAAACGAGCTTGCCGCTTTTGCAAATCCCGACGGAATTGATGACTCAGACCCCGACGGCCACACTGCAACCTTCCCTTTCCTAAACAAGCTTTTTGGCGCAATGGGACCAAACCAAACGCCCCCTATGCCCCAGGATGCAAGCAATGCACACCAAGGCCATGAAAAAGACCGCCGTGCAGGAAAAGAAAAGAAGGACAACAAACGCAAATTCCTTGAAAATTATTGCATTTCTCTCACCGAGCGCGCAAAATCCGGAAAGCTTGACAAGATAGTCGGACGTGACTCTGAAATAGAACGCGTTATCCAGATTTTAAACCGCCGCCAGAAAAACAACCCCTGCCTGATAGGCGAACCCGGCGTTGGAAAGACCGCTATTGCAGAAGGTCTCGCCCTGCGTATGAGCGAAGGAAACGTTCCCGACAAACTGCTTGATAAAGAAGTCTACCTTTTAGACCTTACCTCTCTCGTTGCAGGAACGCAGTTTCGCGGTCAGTTTGAAAGCCGCATGAAAGGGCTTATTGACGAAATAAAAAAGCTCGGAAACATAATACTCGTCATAGACGAGGTTCACAATATCGTCGGCGCAGGAGATGCAGAAGGCTCGATGAACGCAGCCAACATCTTAAAGCCCGCCCTCTCCCGCGGTGAAATTCAGGTAATAGGTGCGACAACCTTCACCCAGTACCCTAAGCACAATGGAAAAGACAGCGC
>JAZRUF010000102.1:0-7628 GCA_045652405.1 Eubacteriales bacterium
GGTCTTTAACAACTGCAAAACCCTCTCGCGCATCCGCGTAGCACTTTAGCAAAGCTTCATATGTATCGTTTCTCATTCCGTAATTCACCCCTCTTTTTTTGATATTATACTTTATATCTTGCTATATTACAATAAAATAACCAAACATTTCGAAAAAATGAAGTTATTTTTTTAATAAAAAAGTCTTGTAAGATTGAAAGTTTTGGTATATACTATATCATGTTAAGCTATGTAACAAATTTTTACAGGAGGAACCAATAATGAGCATTAAAATTGGTATTAATGGCTTTGGCCGTATCGGCCGCATGGTTTTCCGCGCAAGCGTAAACCATCCTGAAATCGAAGTTGTAGGCATCAACGACCTGTGCCCGGCAGATTACCTGGCATACATGTTAAAGTATGACACTATGCATGGTCAGTTCAACGGCACTGTTGAGTCTACCGACAACGCTATCATCGTAAACGGCAAGGAGATTCCGATCTCTGCTGAGCGCGATCCGGCAAACCTCCCGTGGGGCAAGCTCGGCGCTGAGTATGTTGTTGAGTCCACCGGTCTGTTCCTGACTAAGGAAAAGGCTGCAGGTCACCTCGCAGCAGGCGCTAAGAAGGTTGTTATGTCCGCTCCGTCTAAGGACGACACCCCGATGTTCGTCTGCGGCGTTAACTTGGACAAGTACACCCCGGATATGGACTTTGTTTCCAATGCATCCTGCACCACCAACTGCTTGGCTCCTATCGCTAAGGTTCTTAACGACAACTGGGGCAACACTGACGGTCTCATGACCACCGTTCACTCTGCAACTGCAACTCAGAAGACTGTTGACGGTCCTTCTCTTAAGGACTGGAGAGGCGGCCGCGCTGCTTCCGGCAACATCATTCCGTCTTCCACTGGCGCTGCAAAGGCTGTTGGCAAGGTTATCCCCGAGCTCAATGGCAAGCTGACCGGTATGTCCATGCGTGTTCCGACCCTGGACGTTTCTGTTGTTGACCTCACCGTTAACCTGGCAAAGCCGGCTAAGTACGATGAGATCTGCGCAGCTATGAAGAAGGCTTCCGAGGGCGAGCTTAAGGGCATCCTCGGTTACACAGAAGAAGCTGTTGTTTCTTCTGACTTCCTCGGCGACACCCGCACCTCTATCTTCGATAAGGACGCTGGCATCGCTCTGACCGATACCTTCGTAAAGGTTGTTTCCTGGTACGATAACGAAATCGGTTACTCCAACAAGGTTCTTGAGCTTATTAAGCACATGTACTCTGTTGACCACAAGTAAGATATAGCTTGTTTAACGTGCGCCGAAGCTTCGGCGCATGTTTTTTATTAAAAAGATGCGGAATGAAATCAAACTCACTCCGCATCTTTTTATTTACCTACGCAAAATCTCTCAAATATTCTCTCAAGCACTTGCTCTGATGCGCGCCTTCCGGTAAGCTCCTCAAGGGCATTGAGCGCCTGTTCGATATCTCCCACCGCCACGTCCGGCGTAAGGCCTGAAAAAAGCGCCTGCTCAGCACAGCCTACATACTCAGCCGCACTTCGAAGTGCCGCCGCGTGCCGTGGATTTGTCACGGTTTCTCCCGCACACGGAATACTTTCAACCGCAAATATCTCCGCAATTATCTTTTGGAGCAGGTCAAACCCAACGCTTTCTTTAGCACTCACCGTGCAACACCTGCCAGAAAAGTATTCTGATATATCCCGCTCGCACGTCACAACTTCTAAATCACTTTTGTTTATGATACCAACCGCTTTCTTTTCTGAAAGCATATTGAGTATCTCCCGGTCCTCAGCATCAAGCTCCTTACCGCCGTCAAACACCGCCAAAATAAGCTCGGCATTTTCCGCGGCTTTCCTTGCACGCTCCACACCTTGCCTCTCGACCGCATCGTCTGTCAAGTGTATCCCCGCTGTATCTATAAGCCTTAAACGTATCCCGCCTAAGTTGAAAATTTCTTCAACCGTGTCACGCGTGGTTCCGGCAATGTCTGTAACTATACTCCGCTCATACCCGAGCATTGCATTGAGCACAGAGGATTTTCCGACATTCGGCTGCCCGATTATCGCGCAGGAAACACCGTCGCGCAAAAGCCGTCCTTTCTCAAAGCTCGCCGCAAGTTTTAAAAGTTTTTCTTTTACTTCCCTTAACGTATCCGTAGCTCGCTCAATTTCATCCTGCTCAATTTCATCGTCCGGATAGTCCACATACGCGTAAAACTCGGATGCAATATCAACAAGCGGCTCGCGTGCCGCAAAAATATTCTGCGCCATAACACCGTCAAGCTGTGCGGCTGCATTCTTTGCCGCCTGCACGGTCTCAGAATCTATTAAATCAATAACTGCTTCTGCCTGAGTCAAATCCATCTTACCGTTCAAAAACGCCCGCCTTGTGTACTCACCTGGCTTTGCCGGTCGCGCACCTGCGCGATAAAGCGCATTTAAAATCTCGCCAAGCACGGTAACTGAGCCGTGGCAGTAAAATTCCGCTACATCTTCCCCGGTATAGCTTCCAGGAGCTGCAAAAAACACCGCAAGCCCGCGGTCTATAACCACACCGTCACCGCTTAAAAAATCCCCATACAGCATTTGCCTAGGGTTGTCCTCAAGGCGGCGTTTGCCGCAGAAAACCTTTCCTGCAATTTCAGCGGCATTCTCGCCACTTATCCGCAACACGCCTATTGCACCTTTTACCGGCGCAGTCGCAAGCGCCGCAATAGTATCCTGCATATAACCTACCCTATCCTTTCTCCGGACACAAATAAAAAACTCCCTGTTGTAAACAAAGCCCGCCTTGCACGCTGACAAGGCAGGCACTTTTTTATTTCACCTTAAAAGTTTTACTTTTGGCTCAATTCACGCACACAAGCTGCGCACACATTTTTACCCTTATGCATTACGACGTTCTTAGAGTCACCGCAAAAAATACATGCCGGCTCATACTTTTTCAGAATAATCGAATCGCCGTCAACATAAATTTCCAAAGAGTCCCTCTCTCCAATACTCATTTTTCTGCGAATCTCTATTGGGAGAACAACGCGCCCCAGCTCATCTATTTTTCTCATAATTCCGGTAGATTTCATCCTTACAGCCTCCATTCTTTTCTTAATCCCTTTTTAGTATAGCAACACCAAAAACCCATGTCAACCGTTAATTTGTAAATTTTTAGTGAAACTCGCAAAAAACCTTTAAAATAACGCACATTTCGGTGCAATAAATAACATAAAAAGGCAGGTTTTGTCGAAATGATGGGAAAGCTTTGGACGGCAATGACTGTGATTTCTATTATTTGCGCAGCAGCAAGCGGAAAACTCGATGCCCTAAGCAATGCCGCGATGGACGGTGCTAAGGCAAGCGTTGAGCTGTGCCTTTCAATCGCAGGCATGGTTCTTTTTTGGAGCGGTATAATGGAGATAATGCGCCGCTCCGGTCTTATGGAAAAGCTTGCAAAGCTGATGCTTCCGGCAATAGGGTTTCTTTTCCCAAATGCAAAATCTCATCCGGATGTCATGGCGGACATTTCCGCAAACGTATCCGCAAATTTATTGGGCCTTGGAAATGCCGCAACACCTGCGGGAATACGAGCAGCGCACGGCCTCCAGCGTTTAAGTCGCTCTCCAACTGCATCCGATGACCTGTGTATGCTGGTAATAATTAACACCGCATCTTTGCAGCTTATTCCGACTACTATAGGCGCAATCCGCGCGGCAAACGGCGCACAAAACCCTTTCGACATCTTACCCGCCGTGTGGCTTGCATCTATTATTTCCCAAATAGCGGGAATTATTGCGGCAAAGCTTTTCTCCCACATGTGGCGAGGACGTGAAGTAAGCCTGCCTTCTTTTGTAAACCGGAGGATTAAAAGATGAACATGCTCTCTGCCGTTGCAGTTCCCGCAATAATAGTTTTCGTCGGACTCTACGGAGTGCTGAAAAAAACCGATGTATACGATGCCATGATAGCCGGCGCGTATGACGGCATAAAAATCCTATACAATATCCTACCGTCCATGGTAGCTTTACTGACCGCAATTTACATGCTCCGTGCGTCCGGCGCACTCGACCTTGCCGCAAAGCTTTTAGAGCCTGTAACATCATTCTTTGGCATCCCGGCGGAATGTGCACCAATGGGGATAATCCGTCCCTTCTCTGGCGGTGCCGCACTTGCCGCAGGCACCGAGCTTATAAAAACCCACGGTCCGGACAGCTTCATTGGCCGCATGGCATCCGTGATGCTCGGCTCGGCAGAAACCACCTTCTATACAATAGCAGTCTACTTCGGCGCAATTCGAATAAATAAGACGCGCTATGCGATTCCCGCCGCTCTGATAGCCGACCTTGCCGGCTATATCGGCTCAGCAATCGCGGTACGCTTGTTTTTCTGAGCCATACTTTCTTGGAATCCGTCTGTTTTTTTACCTATGCGCTTGTATTTATCCCCTTTTTGTGATATAATTTTTTAGCTTGTACGCATCGAATTTTCTTTGAGGAGTTTACATATGAAAAAAAGATTTTTTGCAGCATTTGTACTTGTTGCTACGCTTTTTGCCATGTCCGGCTGTTCCTCATCCGGCAGTCAACAGCGAAATGATCCGCCGCCGATTTTTGCAGAATCTGTCAGTATTTCAATAATGTTGCCACGCGGAGATGAAATATTCAATCCGGACTGGGTGGTTTGGGATTATATTGAAAGCTCAACCGGCGCAAAGCTCGACCTTCAACCGGCTACAGCAAACTACGAGGCTGCACTTGCCACCGCGTTTGCCTCACCCGAAACAATCCCGGACTTGGTAGTGTTTAACAGCAAGCCACTTTCCGATAAATACGCAGCAGCAGGCCAACTAATAGCTTTGGAGGATGTTTTAGACGGTATGCCCAACTGGGCTCTTTTCTGGTCAAATATAGGCAAAGACGAGAGGGACAAGCTCTTCCAAATTCGCTGTGCGGCAGACGGTAAAACCTATTGGCCGGCGCGTTATGGCTTTTTTGAGTTTTCAAACATAAAAACATGGATGTATCGCAGGGATATTTTTGATCAGCACGGCTTGGATATTCCTGCAACATATGATGAACTCTATGATGTTGCAAAGCGCCTTAAAGAACTCTATCCTGACTCTTACCCCATAAGTTGTGAGAACTTCTTTTCTCATGTCGCAAGAGCTGCAGGTCCGCAATGGAAGCCCAATTTTGAGTGTTGGGAATACTATGATTTTTCCGAAGGCAAATGGCGCTACGGTGCGGCTGAGGATACGATGCTTGATATAATTAAAGTCTTTAATCGCCTTTATGAAGATGATCTTATCCCGCCAAATTTCACCGCGTCTACAAAGCATGAGTTTTTTGATCTTGTAACTAGCGGAAGAACCTTTATTTTTCCGCATTTTCAGTCCCACATGGGTGATTTTATTTCCGAGGCACGCATCATAAACCGTGCATTTGATTTAGCAGTTATGACTCCTCCTATTGCAGACGAGCTCACCGGAAAACCACTCATGATAAATTCGCGTTTAGACTCAGACGGTCTGTCAATTGTGAACACTGGAGATCCCACCCGCATTTCAAACGCAATCAAGCTGTTTGACTGGTTCTATTCCAACCAAGCTTACGAGCTTTTAAGCTGGGGCAAGCAGGGTGAAACTTTTGAGTTGTCAAGCGGTATGAAAAGTTTTCTTTTACCCGCCGGCGAGGATATTCGCACCAAATACGGTTTCCAGACATACGCCGCTGCACAAGCGGTTTATCCGGAAGCAGTTATGTCCGAACAGTTTAAGTATAATTCTGTTGAGGATATCAGGTGTCTTCTCTCCTCAATTGAGTCGGATTATAACCCGCGAAATTGGATTTCATTTACAGCGGATGAACAAAAAATTATATCAGAAATCGGCGCTGCAATCCGTAGCTATGCCCGCGAAACAATCTGCAAATTCCTTTTAGGAGAAAAGCCATTCTCCGAGTGGGATGCCTTTGTCGAAGACCTATATGATATGGGTCTTGACAAGCTTCTCAGTGTTTATGAAAGTGCATATAACCGTGTAAAGTAACAAAGGTTAGGGTTCCCCATCGAGCTCATCCCTGAAGCACTGAAGTATGCTCACACTATCGCTAGATACCTGATTTGTGAATTTAAAAAATAAAACACTTATCTCAGTCACTAAAATGCTGTGATAAGTGTTTTTTATTATACTCCGAGCTGCTGTTCTTTTTGAATTTTTAGCCAATTTACAAACCCGTAAATATCATTTACAAAAAACATTAAAAAACAAAATATCATAGGCAGATATGAAATATGCGTCATTGCCGCCAAGCTCCATAAAACTACTAAAACCAAATCATTTACTGCATAAGCAATTGCGTAGTATGGGCTTCGTAAAAGAGAAAGGTAGCACGCCACGAAGCTTGTCGTGACGGAAAATGTACTTACAAAAAGGTTTTTATTGCCTAGTGCAGACAGTATAAAATAAAACGCAATAGTTACTGCAACTGTCAGTACACACATCAAAAACAACTGATTCTTTGATACCCTGCTCACTTCCACCTCATTTGAATCCTTATATGGGTGCTTAATCCATGCAATAGCGGTCATTACAGCTATTGGCGCAGTCATACACAGGTACGTTATCATCTCACCGTAATAGCGGAAGAAGAACGCTATAGTGCCGTAGAGCACGGCAAATACAACCGCAAAGATTTGCCCTATAACGTATCCTTTAGCTATGAATATCAGTGCTGTCACTCCTATTAGTGAGTCAATTATCGTCAGCACATCGCGGTTTGGGGACGCGAGATACGACACCGTTATAACAAGCGATGATGCAATCCATAAAAACCATTCAAATTTAGTTAGTGACAAAAGAAGTCTTTTTAAAGATTTCATGTCCCTCTCCTCAAAATAAAACATTTGTCAGCAGTAAAAACTATTATTACTAATATGTATAGTAAAAAAGAGATACACAAAACATGTATCTCTTTTTTGTGTTGGCGAATACCTATCTTCCCGGGCCGTCACCAGCCAAGTATTGTCGGCACGAGTGAGCTTAACTTCCGTGTTCGGAATGGGAACGGGTGGACCCTCACCGTAAATAACACCAACTGACACAATATAAAATTGTATATATATGACAAACAAGCTTTCGCTCGCTATCACCAAGAAGAATTATGGTGACCCGTGGGGGAATCGAACCCCCGTTACCGGCGTGAGAGGCCGGTGTCTTAACCGCTTGACCAACGGGCCATCTGTCTCTTCCCTCGCGCTTCCCACTACTTCAATCGAAAAGAAAGTGTGGTGCGCCTTCAGGGATTCGAACCCGGGACCCACTGATTAAGAGTCAGTTGCTCTACCAACTGAGCTAAAGGCGCATTTCAATTGATATAGCTTCTTCGCTACTCAGAGCGTACCTTCAATGTACCCTCAAAACTAAACAATGTAATCTACTTTTCTAAGCAACTCCGACTTATTCGCGTCTTACCTTCTTAGGTTAAGCCCTCGACCTATTAGTATCAGTTCGCTAAATACGTTACCGTACTTACACGTCTGACCTATCAACCACGTGGTCTTCGTGGGGTCTTACTACCTTGACGGTATGGGAAATCTTATCTTGAGGGGGGCTTCACGCTTAGATGCCTTCAGCGTTTATCCC
>JAZRUF010000103.1:0-7487 GCA_045652405.1 Eubacteriales bacterium
CCGGCTCAATTGTTATGACCATTCCCGGTGAGAGAATATCCGCACTGCCGGGCGCAATGCGCGGCTGCTCGTGTATCTCAAGCCCCACGCCATGCCCTAAGCTGTGCATTATATACTCTCCGTAGCCGCTCTCCTCCAGACTCTTGCGGTGCAGCAGATCAAGCTCACCCGCGGAAATCCCAGGACGCACCGCCGCGACCGCGGCTCTCTGCGCTTTATACACCGCATCCCATACGCGGCGAAGCTCGTCAGACGGCTCTCCAAACCAAAGAGTTCTCGTAATGTCGGACATATACCCCATGTAGCACGCGCCGAAATCAAGGGTGAGCATATCGCCCTCGGCAATGCGTCTGTCAGTCGGCGTTGCGTGCGGCATCGCGCCGCGCTCACCGGATGCAGAAATCGTATCAAACGCGCATCTTTCACTCCCGCATTTTGCCATCAAATAGTCAAGCTCCGCGGCAATTTCCCGCTCGGTCATGCCTACCCTCAGATGCGCTGTCAGCTCCTTTAGTGCCTCATCTGTAATCTCCACGGCTTTTTTAATCTTTAAAAGCTCGTCTGCGTCCTTTATCATGCGCGGGTAAACGCCAAAGCTCTCACGCGGCACCCACTCGACCTGCGGGCACGCACTTTTAAGCGCGCGAAGCTGATAGTCAGTAAGCTTCATCGTCTCATACCCTATGCGTCGCCACTTTCTCTCCGCGACAATTTCACTTACTCTCTCTGCCAAAGCCCGCTTTTGCGGCACAAGCGTAAACTCAGGCGCTTGCTGCGCCGCCTGCTCATAGTATCTGCCGTCAGTCACAAGAAACTTTTCACTACGGCTCACAAGCAGGTGGCAGTTGCTCCCGGAAAAGGACGAATAATATCTGTAATTCTCATACGATGATATATACATCGCATCGAGCTTGTTTTCCTCTAAATAAACATCAAGCTTTTTAAGCCTCTCCGTCAAATAAAATCACTCCTCAACCGCAGGCGGATTTATCATACTGTCCACGCGGTCAATAAATACAGCCGATTCTGCGCGGGTCGCTGCGTTTTTCGGGTTTACACAACCGTTTGAGTCGCCCTTTACAAGCTCAAGGCTTGACATCGTGGCAATCGCCACTCGCGCATACTCGCTTATATCCCCCGCATCCGCGTATGCACCTGTCATGGATGCATCCGCATCGGCGTTTAAATATCCCATTTTCTTCATAACGCGCCACACAAGCGTAAACATCTCCTGCCGCGTTATATTCCTCTCAGGCGCAAACTCAGTCTCGCTTACACCGTTTGCAATCCCGAGCGCTTTTGCAGTGCCCAGCTCATTGTAATAATACGCACTCTCCGGTACATCCGCGAAATTATCCTCGGGTTTCTTTGAGGTATCAATTCCCATCATGCGCACCAAAAGCAACATAAAATCCGCTCTTTTTATTGACCTCGCGGGCGCAAATTCACTTTCGCTAACACCGCGGATAATCTCTTTCTCGGCAAGACGGTAAATCGCGTCCTGAGCCCACCGGTGCGCGTCAAGGTCTGAAAACTCAATCACCTTTTTTCCGTCAACCACCACGGGTATTGCAACGCTTACATCCTTATAGCTTACGTAGATGTTTCCCTCTGCGTACTTCTCTCCGGTCTGAATAACACCCGGCTCGACAATCTCGCCAAGCTGCTCATCTGCAGACCATGAAAACAGGTCATTTGAGTGCAAAACGCTGTGACCGTTATATATAGCATTAACCGTAAAGCCGGTCTTTGCATTGGGTTTAAGCTTTGAATTTGCAAAGGATGCGGTTATCGAAGTGAGCGTATCAACTATCTCGCCAGTCACAGTGCCGCTCGCCGTGTCATTTGTAACCGTAACCGAAATCTGCCCCGCCTCTTTTGCATAAAGCATTCCATCCGCGTCAATTTCCGCTGCTTCCGAATCCACCTGCCATGTAAACGGTCCCTGTGGCTCGTGCGGCTGGTAATTTGGGTCCATCGCGCCGCTTACCGTGTATGAATACTCTCCGCCAACAAGCATTTTATTTGCAGGTGCCGTAACAAAAAGCTTGGTCGGCGCAGGATATTTCTCCGCAGTGTTTATAAGAACAAGCGCATTCGCCACCTGACGCTGTGAGCCCTCTGACGGACTGTTTACCACCTTGCGCGTCACGGAGCCTGCCGGACGCAGAACGAACGTGGTCGAGCCGCCGCCGTCTAAATTAAGAGCTCCGACGCAACCCATATCGCGCATAATAGTCGCCGCCTGCTTGAGCGTAGCGCCAGCCGAATAGTTTTTCTGCCGTCCGTCTATCGTGTAAAACACCACGGTTCCGTCTTCTTTATATCCAATAACCGTTCGCGGATTTCTCGCATTATCGGTAACGTCTTTTACCTCGCCGTCCTGCAAAATCGTGTGGTTTCCGCCGACCGCAAATTTTACGTCCTGCCAGAACTCATTAAACTGAACATATGCGCCTATCTCATCGCCCTCGGTAAGTGCCGCGATTTCATCCCTGCGCGCGCCTGTGGCAGAGAGCACCACCGTACCGGGTGCAATCTCGCAATTTCCTGTATCTGAGTTTATCTTCTCCACGCGAAGCTCTATCGTTTCACCGTGGCGCAGCTCGCCCGAGAGCACGGTGCATACAATCTCAAGGCTATCCTGCTTAACGCGGGTTGATGCACCGTAGTCAGACGTGTACATCATCAGGCTGTCTGCATCCTTAATGCGGTTGTTAATTCCGCTCATCTCTATCTTTTTATCCCCGATAAGCAGAATTTTATTCAGTATCGTGCCGTGAGTGAGTACAAACGGAGTACCGTCGTTTTTAATTCCGAATGAGCTTGAGTACTGCGGCGGCGTGCTGAGCACCTTGCCGTCTTCCATAAATACGCCGAACGGCACGCCCACTCCCAAATCAAAAAAGTCACCGTTAATTCCCGCAACCACCTGACCCGGAAATTCTTTTTCCATCTCATTTGTTATGCCGAGTACCGTCTGAACACCGTATACGTTGCCGCGAGTTTTTCCCGCGCGAAGCTCTACAAACTCGCTTTTCGGGTCAAACTCTATCGCGTGTATCTTCTGCGGTCCTGCAGCGGTCTCCGCGCTTATCTCGCGATACATGGTCCCGGGTGCAACATACTGCTCTAATGCTCCTGTAACGCTTCCCCATGTCCAGTCTATGCCGTCAAGCCATGCCTGAGATGGGGGAATTACACCAACCGCCATGCATATACATAAAATCCATGCAGTAATTTTTTTAAATTTAAACATATCCATATCACCCTTATTTAGTATCGGATTTAATTATACCACAACCCTCTCTGTCTATCTACTGCAATTATTCCCTGATTTTTTAATTTTTTTAAAATTTTAAGAGGTAAAGTCAAAATTCACTACCCCAAGTTGTGCGTACATCACAACTTGGGGTAGTGAAAAAACTTCGGCGTTTTTTATTTTATAACTGTCATCGGGTCGATGTTTACATTGTTTTGGGTAAGCTCCAAGTGAAGATGCGCAGGCTCCATGCACTCAGCAATCGCGCTATCGCCTATCCCGCCTATCACCTGACCTAATTTGACCTTATCACCCTTTTTTACCACAATCCCCTTCATAAGGTTTGAATACGTGCTTACGCACCCTTCCTTGTGTCGGATTTTCACGGTGTATCCCATCATTTCATCCTCAAATACTTCCATGACAGTTCCCGCGGCTATCGCGTGCACCTTCGTGCCTGACGGTGCAGCAATGTCAACACCTGTGTGAATTCGCCAGTCATCCATGGTCTTGCTCTTTATAAGCTCATCGCCGGAAAACTTGAGCGATACTTCGCCATCAAGAGGCTTTTGGTAGGATATTTCCTTCGGCTCAACCTCAATTTCCTGCTTCTTAACCGTAGCCACCGCCTTTTGGGTAGGCTGGGTTTGAACCTTTGCACTATCCTTAACCTCTGCCTTTTGCTCGGGCTCTTTCTTTTCTTCCTCAACCTCTGTAATCTCGGGCAGCATCACCGGTTCAAAATCCATGCCGCTCGGCTCAGGAAAGGAAAAATCCTCCACCGTATCCGTATAACCGAGCACATCATCCGAGACCTGCGGCTCATTAAACATCACATAACCCGATACCCCGATTGCACATATGCAAAGGAACAGGATTATGTAAAATCCCCTCTTTGTAGCTTTAGATGCAATTTCTTTAATTTTTTTCATCCGTTAAGCACCTCCGCTTTTATTCTTGCCACGCAAGAGATGCTTTATACATCACAAAAAAATAAAATACCGACGCTGTAAGCATCGGCATTTTTTGTAAATTAAACGTTAAATCTAAAGAGCACCACGTCGCCGTCCTGCATGACGTACTCCTTACCCTCGCTGCGAACAAGGCCTTTTTCCTTTGCGGCAACCATCGTCTTGCACTCGACTAAGTCGTTAAAGTGGATTACCTCTGCGCGGATAAAGCCGCGCTCAAAATCAGAGTGAATTTTGCCCGCCGCCTGCGGTGCCTTTGTGCCGCGCGTAATCGTCCACGCACGAACCTCAGGCTCACCCGCGGTCAGGTATGAAATTAGTCCGAGCAGTGCATAGCAGAGCTGGATGAGTCTGTCAAGACCGGACTTTTCAAGACCAAGCTCCTGTAAGAACAACTCCTTATCCTCTGCGGATAGTTCAACTATCTCCTGCTCAAGGCGTGCGCAAATCGGAAGCACCTGCGAGCCCTCTGCCGCCGCATGCTCTTCAAGCAGTGCGTAATACTTATTGTCAACCGCACCGTTTGTAAAATCGTCCTCAGACAGGTTCGCCGCGTAAATTACAGGCTTTGCCGAGAGCAAATCCGCCGTTGCGATAAGCTCACGCTCGTCGTCTGTCGCCTCAAACGTGCGCGCAGAAGCGCCACCGTCAAGATGTGCGCGCAGCCTCTCAAAAAGCTCAACCTCGGCATTGTACTTCTTGTCGCCCTTGGCAAGCTTCTTTGCCTTGTCAATCCTGCGCTCAAGAAGTTCAACATCTGATAAAATAAGCTCTAAATTGATAGTCTCAATATCACGCATCGGGTCAATGCTTCCCTCTACGTGGATTATGTTCTGGTCGTCAAAGCAGCGCACAACATGTACAATCGCATCCACCTGACGTATGTGGGACAAAAACTTGTTTCCCAAGCCCTCGCCCTTGGATGCGCCACGCACCAGGCCTGCAATATCAACAAACTCAACCACTGCAGGGGTTATCTTTTTCGGGTTGTACATCCGGGCAAGCACGTCTAAGCGCTCATCGGGAACCGGCACTACGCCGACATTCGGGTCAATCGTGCAAAACGGATAGTTTGCAGACTCCGCACCCGCATTTGTAATCGCATTAAACAATGTGCTTTTGCCTACGTTTGGCAAGCCTACTATACCAAGTTTCATAATTTATCATAACCTTTCTATTTTCAAGGGTTTCAGGCGTTTTTTTAATTGGTGTGACACCAATTTGCCACCATTTGCTCTTGATTATTTCTCTCAAATTGCTGCACCGCTTTTCTCAATGAATCATCCGTAACATGTACATATTTATCCATCGTTGTTTGAATTGAGCCATGTCCAAGAAGTTTTTGTAACACTTTAGGTTGTACTCCTTTTTCAATAGCACGTGTGGCGTATGTATGTCTTAAAGCGTGCATACAAAATCGTTTAATATTAGCTTCATCACAAAGCTTATACAAATGGGTATCATAAGAACTATTTTTAGCAGGCTCACCAGTTCGCCAATTTATAAACACCAAGTCTTTCATTATAAGAGTAGATTTTTCTCCTGTGTGTCTATCCATAAATTCCAAAGTCTGATATAAAGTAGATGATTGTTTGCGTTCATCCCTTGTAGCATATATGCTTTGCAAAATCTCATAAGCACGATTGGTAAGTGGTATTGTTCTATAACTATGTTGCGTTTTTGGTGCTCCCGCTCTCCAACAACCTTGCTTGTGTCTGTATTCCAAAGTCTTATTAACAGTTAGTGTGCGTTTTTCAAAGTCAATAGCATCCCAAGTCAAGCCAATCATTTCACCTGTTCTTAATCCGGTTTCCAATATCAAAGCATACTGATTGTAGTTATGCGACTTTCTTGCAGTTTCCAAAAACTTTTCTTGTTCTTCAACTGTAAGAAATTTAATATCATTAACCGCACGTACAGGTTTGGTGTATCTGACACCATCCATAGGGTGTTTTGGTATTAAGTCATTCATCTTTGCAGACTTAAACATTGTACCCATTGTAATAAATGCTTGCCTTATAGTTGAGCCGGCATAATCGGCATCCATACTATTCAACACCATTTTACAATGAAGTGGTTTAACATCTGTAATTGGTAATTTACCTATGATTGGTTGAATATTGTGGCAATATCTTTCCCTGTAATTACGTGTTGTATTCGGTGCTAAATCGCCTACAATATTGTTCACCCAATAATCAAACCAAGTATCAACGGTCATTTGAGTAGAAACAATACACTTGCTATGCTCATCTTCATACTTTGCTTCTGCTAACCATTTTTTCGCTTCATTAACTTTGTGAAAATACTTCTCAACACGTTTTCCTGAAATTTTGCTTACATATCTTGCAACGTATCTTTTATCCTTTCTCTGGACAATACCAGCTCCTAATTCTTTGCCTTTTAGGTCTTTACCCAAGTTATCAACTCCTTTTGTTAAAAAAGAGTTTGACACATTGTTATATTATATCATAATACCATTTAATAGTCAATTATTCTGCATGTTTTTGTATCAAATTTGTGTCAAATCTCTTAAATCTCTATCGTTTTCTCAATAAATTTTACAAATTCTTTTCTCTTAACTAATCTCTTTTTGCCAACGTGCAAAACAAACTCGCACAAAGGATTGTTCAACATATCGCTTATTTTGTTAATTCCTATATTGCTATAGCTTGCTGCTTCTTCAACTGTAAGCAATACCTTTTCCCATATAGGTACAAAGTTCTTGTTATCCATACTGCTTACACCTCACTCTGATAATACTTTTGATTGATAGCCTTTATATCGGTATTCATCAAAGCGTTATAAACCTTTTCAGGCACTTTGTCTTTTAGTGCTTTAGCCTTGTTATATAATATCCCCTGTTTTATATCGCAATAAATATCTAATGCTTCATTATATGTATCTATATTTTTTGAACTAATGTGGCGGTCTTTATCTATAACCAAAACATGATATTTTCCAGTCTTTGAATTATACTTTATATTCGTTTTTCCAACCACTAATGTTTCATAGAATGTATTTATGCTATGTGGTACTACCAAACACAAGTCAGGATGATATTGCTTGTTCCCATATTGAATAATATCTTTGTCAATATCCATCTGTGTTTCACCATCTATTTCATAATAGTTGTTATCCAACCAAACAAAAAAGGTTTCATACTTGTTTTCTAACCATTCATCACACATATATGTACCTTCATAACGTGGATTTTGTAACTGATAGTATTTCCCACATCTGTTAAGTCGGAGGCC
>JAZRUF010000104.1:0-6000 GCA_045652405.1 Eubacteriales bacterium
CACTCTTCTTACAATGATGAAAGGCTTACCGCTTGCATATAACAAGGACATGCAGGAGGACAAGGAAGCTATATTTGACGCGATTGACACCGCAAAGCTCTGTGTCGAGGTCTTTACACCCATGTTTAAAACCATGACGGTCAAGAAGGATAAGATGCGCGCCGCAGCTTCCGCCGGATTTATAAATGCAACCGACTGCGCAGACTACCTGGTTAAGAAGGGCATGCCCTTCCGCGATGCGTATACCATCGTAGGAAAGCTCGTAGCCTACTGCATTGAAAACGGCAAAACACTCGAAACCCTCTCACTTGACGAGTACCGCGGCATTTCTCCGACGTTTGAGCAGGATGTATTTGAGGCACTCGACCTTACCACCTGCGTAAACGGACGAAATGTGCCGGGCGGACCTGCGCAAAACGAGGTTAAACGCCAGATTGCGGCACTACGTGCATTCGTAGCAGAAAGAGAGGAAAAATAAAATGATTAAAGTTGGAATTATCGGAGCTACCGGCTATGCGGGCGTTGAGCTTGTAAGACTTCTGCTCGCGCATCCGGAGGTAGAACTTTCTAAGTTAAGCTCCGTATCATTTGAAGGCAAGGAACTCAGCTCGGTTTACCCGATGCTGCTGGGTGATTGCGACGATGTCCTGGTCTCCCAGGACGAAACGATAGAAAACTCAGATGTTATTTTCGCATCCTTGCCACACGGCCTGAGCCAGACGATTGCCAAACGCGCGATTGACGCGGGCAAGATTTTCATCGACCTGGGTGCGGACTTCCGCTTAAATGACGGCGAAGTATATAAAAAGTGGTACGGCTGTGAGTTTGAGGATGAAGCTCTGCAGGCAAGTGCGGTCTACGGTCTGCCCGAGCTCTACCGTGACAAGGTTAAGAAAACCCGCCTCGTCGCAAACCCGGGCTGTTATCCGACCTCTGTCGCACTCGGCTTATATCCGGCGCTTAGCGCAGGACTCTGCGATACAAAGGGAATTATAATCGATTCAAAATCCGGCTCAACCGGCGCGGGTCGCGGTCTGTCGCAGACCACGCATTTTGCCGACTTAAACGAGGGCTTCTCTCCCTATAAAGTCGCCGCGCACAGACACACTCCGGAAATTGAGCAGACGCTCTCCCAAATTGCGGGTAAGGACATCGCGGTAACATTTGTTCCGCACCTTCTGCCGATTAACCGCGGCATCGTGTCCACCATGTATGCGGATACCACCGCAAGCCTTGAGGAGATATACGAGGCTTACAAAAAAGCCTATGCAGGCGAGCGCTTTGTGCGCGTCCTGCCACTCGGTCAGGCGGCAAACCTCAAAAACGTGCGTATGACAAACAACTGCCATATCTCCGTCCATAAGGATGAGCATGCGGGCAAAATGATAATTGTATCTACTATAGACAATATGGTTAAGGGCGCAGCAGGTCAGGCAATTCAGAATATGAATATTGTCTGCGGCTTTAAAGAGGATGCAGGACTCAACCTCATTTGTCCGGCTATGTAAGAGGAAAGGATAAGTCAAGTTATGAAGATTATATCAGGCGGTGTATGTGCCCCTCAAGGCTTTAAGGCGGGCGGCGTACACTGCGGAATAAGAAAAAATAAAACTAAAAGGGACCTGGCTCTCATTGTTGCCGATACCCTCTGCTCAGCCGCAGGAACCTTTACTCGCAATAAAGTAAAGGCAGCACCCGTGCGCCTGTGTATAGAAACATTAAAGAGCGGCAAAGCCCGCGCAATCGTGTGCAACAGCGGCAACGCAAATGCGTGTGCACCAAACGGCGATGAAAATGCCCGCCGTATGGCGCAGGCTTGCGGCAAGGCTCTCGGCATCCCCGCAGAGCAGGTGCTCGTCGCATCCACCGGCGTTATCGGTCAGGAGCTTCCGGCAGACGTTATAGAAGCGGGTCTCCCACGTGCGGTAGAAGCCCTCGGTGATGACAGTGACGCGGCAGCCGAAGCTATAATGACCACCGATACGCGCAAAAAGGAATTTGCCTTTGAGACCGAAATTTGCGGAAAAACCGTAAAGCTCGGCGGAATATGCAAGGGCTCAGGCATGATTCACCCGAACATGGGAACCATGCTCTGCTTTATGACGACAGACGCAGCCATAAGCTCAGATGCTATCGGAAAGGCTCTGCGCCAAGCGGTTGAGAGAACCTTTAACCGCGTAAGCGTAGACGGCGATACATCTACTAATGACAGTGCAATCCTACTCGCCTCCGGTGCCGCCGGAAACCCGGAAATTGCAGATGAAAACAGCGAAGGCTTTGCGGAATTTTATAGCGCGCTTGAAGAGCTCTGCCGCGCACTCGCGCGTGAGATTGCGCGTGACGGCGAGGGCGCAACGCGCCTTGTAACCTGCAACTTAAAGGGTGCAGAGAATGAGGAGGTCGCAGTTGCGCTTGCAAAGAGCGTAATTTGCTCGTCACTCGTCAAAGCCGCAATGTTCGGCGCGGACGCAAACTGGGGCAGAGTAATCTGCGCTATGGGGTACTCGGGCGCACCGCTCAATCCCGAGCAGGTGGACATCTCATTTTCTTCAAAAGCCGGCGAGATATTAGTCTGCAAGGACGGTGCAGGCCTTGCGTTTGACGAGGACCTTGCAAAGAAAATCCTTGTTGAGGATGAAATAGAAATAAATGTAGATTTACGTGCAGGCAACGCATGCGCAACCGCATGGGGCTGCGATTTGACATACGACTACGTCAAAATAAATGGTGATTACAGAACCTAAGGGGTAAGAGAAGATGGAAAGTACATATATTGAAAAAGCAACAGTACTCGTAGAAGCACTGCCGTATATACAGAAATACAACGGCAAAACCGTGGTTGTAAAATACGGCGGCAACGCAATGATAAACGAAGAGCTCAAGCAGGCGGTAATAAGTGATATTGTCCTTTTAAGCCTTGTCGGAATAAATGTTGTGGTTGTCCACGGCGGCGGTCCGGAAATAAGCGATATGCTAAAGCGCGTGGGCAAGAAATCTGAGTTTGTAAACGGTCTTAGATATACCGATGAGGAAACCATGGAAATAGTCCAGATGGTGCTCTGCGGTAAGGTTAATAAAGACCTTGTTAATATCATAAACCATATCGGCGGACGTGCAATCGGCCTGTGCGGAATGGACGGCGGAATGTTCCGCGCGGAAAAACTCAGCGGCGATGGGTTTGACTATGGCTACGTGGGAAACATTCTCGAGGTCAACACCGCATCAGTGTGTGACGTTATTGATAAAGGCTACATTCCGGTAATCTCAACCGTAGCGCTCGGCATGGGCGATGATACGCATGCCTATAATATCAATGCGGATACCGCCGCGGCAAAGCTTGCGAGCGCACTCGGCGCAGAAAAGCTTATTCTCCTTACCGATGTGCGCGGCGTACTGCGTGACCCGAAGGACGAAAAGAGCCTGATTGCTCAGATAAAAGTTAGCGAAGTCCCTGAACTTGTGCACGAGGGTATTATCTCCGGCGGCATGATTCCAAAGCTCGACTGCTGCGTAGAAGCTGTGCGTCAGGGTGTTCCGCGAACCCATATTCTCGACGGCAGAATCCCCCATTCAATACTCATCGAAATGCTCTCCGACAAGGGTGTCGGAACCATGATATTCTAATTTAAAGGCAGGCGACACCTGATGACAGGAAAGCAAATTATAGAAAAAGATGCCAAATATCTCATGAAAACGTACGGTCGCTATCAGGTAGCGGTCAAGAACGCCAAAGGCGCGTGCGTGTATGACTATGACGGCAAAGAATACATCGATTTTTCAAGCGGTATCGGCGTAAACAGCATCGGTTACGGAAATGAGGACTATGCAAAAGCCATCTACGACCAGGCAATCAATCTTGCACATATCTCAAACCTCTTCTATACCGAACCCGGAACACTTTTAGCCGAAACGTTGTGTGAGAGAACCGGCTTAAAGCGCGTGTTCTTCTCAAACTCGGGTGCTGAGAGCAACGAGGGCGCAATAAAAGTCGCGCGCAAGTACAGTTTTGACAAGTACGGCGCGGGCAGAAGCGATATTATAACGCTTGAAAATTCATTCCACGGCAGAACCGTTACAACCCTTGCTGCAACCGGTCAGGACGTGTTTCACAACCACTTTTTCCCATTTACCGAGGGCTTCCGCTATACCCCGGCAAATGACTTTGCAGCACTTGAAGCCAAGGTAGACGATAAGGTCTGCGCGATAATGATGGAGCTTGTGCAGGGCGAGGGTGGTGTACTGCCGCTTGAGGCGGAGTTTGTTTCAAAAGTCGCCGCACTCTGTAAGGAAAAGGACATCCTTCTGATTTTAGATGAAGTTCAAACCGGCGTAGGTCGCTGCGGCACGCTCTACGCGTTCCAGTCCTGGGGCGTTGTGCCGGACATCGTAACCTCTGCCAAGGGTCTCGGAGGCGGACTTCCAATCGGCGCGGTGCTGGTTGGCGAAAAATGTCAGGACGTTATGGGCCCCTCAAGCCACGGCAGCACCTTCGGCGCAAACCCGGTATCCACCCGCGCGGCACTCGAGGTCCTTAAAATTTTAGATAACGGCGTTATGTCCGAAGTCGAAGCCAAAGGGCAGTATATAAGAGATAAAATAAACGCAATGGGACTTACTCAGGTTTCCGAGATACGCGGCAAAGGCCTTATGCTCGGCGTAATTGTTCCGGAGGGTGACCATAAAAAGTATGCGGCAAAGCTCATTGACGCAGGTCTTCTCGTGCTGACTGCGGGCAAGAACGCAATCCGTTTCCTGCCGCCGCTTACAATTACATATGACGAAATTGACCGTGGACTTGCAATATTTGAAAAAGTGATGAAGGAGGAGAATTAAAAATGAAGAAGGATTTGTTAAAGCTTTTAGACTTAAGCCGTGAGGATATTCTGCATATCCTGGATGTGGCTGACCAGCTTAAATATAATCAGAAGCACGGAATAGCCCATAAAGAGCTTGAGGGCAAAACGCTTGGAATGATTTTCCAGAAATCCAGCACCCGCACCCGCGTTTCCTTTGAAGTAGGTATGTTCCAGCTCGGCGGCCACGCACTGTTTCTCTCCACTAATGACATTCAGATGGGACGCGGAGAACCGATTGAGGATACCGCGCGCGTTCTCTCCCGCTATTGCGACGGTATTATGATTCGCACCTACGGTCAGGACGAGGTTGAAACGCTTGCAAAATATGCGTCAATCCCGGTCATCAACGGACTTACTGATTTCTGCCATCCGTGCCAGGTTCTGGCAGACCTAATGACCATCCGTGAGCACACATCCACCCTTGAGGGGCTTAAAATGTGTTACATTGGCGACGGAAACAACATGGCAAACTCACTTATCGTCGGCGGTCTCAAGGTCGGCATGGAGGTCGCATGTGCATGCCCGAAGGGCTATTCACCCGATAAAGAGGTTCTTGATTTTGCAGCGTCCGATGCGTCATTTAAGTTTACCCTTACCGAGAATATCCTCGAAGCCGCCAAGGACGCGGACGTACTTGTAACCGACGTTTGGGCGAGCATGGGTCAGGAAGGAGAAGCTGAGGAGCGCAAGAAGGTATTTGCAGGCTATCAGATAAGCCCGGAGGTCATGGCAGTCGCAAAACCGAGTGCGATGGTTCAGCATTGCCTGCCCGCGCATAAAGGCGAGGAGATTGACGGCGGCGTTTTCGAAGCTCATGCCGATGAGATATTCGACGAGGCGGAAAACCGTCTGCACGCTCAGAAAGCAGTTATGGCAATCCTCATGGGCGAAAACTACAAATAAAAAAAGTAAAAATTTTCAAAATGCTGTGGAAGAAATTCTTTCACAGCATTATTTTTTTACTTTAGATAACAATTATAATATGTGCGTTTAAAAACCAAAAAAACACGTGACAAGAAAATATTTTTTTAAAATTTTTTAAAAGCCTTGTTGTTTCAGAGACGGGAATTTAAACCTGCCCATAAGCGCATTTTTTTACCTCAAGTATAGCTTGGTTTAATGCATATCATAAACTCTGACCTCG
>JAZRUF010000105.1:0-5018 GCA_045652405.1 Eubacteriales bacterium
AACCAACGTGGTCTTGCCGTGGTCAACGTGAGCTATAATTGCAATATTGCGTATACTTAAATCTTTCAAAGGACAAATACTCCTCTCAAAATTACATGAAAACAGGTCTTTTACCACACGGCAAAAGACCCGGAGTTCACAAAATCCAATACTGATTAAGCTTGCCGAATAGCAAGCAAAGCCACCGATTGGCTATTAAAGCATGTTGAGAGCCAAAGTGACAATGATAAAGCAAGCCGCTACAGCCGTGGTAATCTTTGCCAGACGAACGTCCCAAGACTTTGCTTTGTTTTTGGACAGGAACGTATCCGCAGCACCGGAAATAACGCCGCTGAGACCTGCACGCTTACTGGGCTGAAGCAGAATAGTTGCAATCAAAAACAGAGAAAGAAGAAGCTGAACGATTGTAAGAGCTACCTTTAAGATTTCCATTGGTTTTGCACCTCCACATGATAAAATCAACCGAAAATCGGCAAAAAATAAATACACCTTAATACGTTGCACTTTATCGTACCACATTTGCAAATATTTTTCAATAGTTTTTTTATATTTTATTTAACTAAAAATCATAACTGCCTTGCGTATTACTTCCATATTGTGCTATAATAACTTCAATAACTTTAAGAGTTAATTGAAAAGAGGTCTCATTTGCCATGGAAAAGAAAAAATATTATATCTCAACTCCGATATATTATCCGTCGGATAAGCTGCATATCGGGCATTCGTATTCTACTGTGTCTGCGGATGCTATGGCGCGCTATAAGCGCTTGCGCGGCTATGACGTTATGTTTCTCACCGGTACTGATGAACACGGTCAGAAAATAGCGCGTCTTGCCGAAGCAAAGGGCGTAACTCCCAAAGAGTATGTGGATGTTATCGTAGCAGGTGTTAAGGATTTGTGGAAGCTTCTGAATATTTCGAATGACCGCTTTATCCGCACGACTGACGAAATGCACGTAAAGGCGGTGCAGAAAATATTTAAAAAGCTCTACGACCAGGGCGATATTTATAAGAGCGAGTACGAGGGCTGGTATTGCACGCCTTGCGAATCCTTCTGGAATGAGCGCCAGTTGGTTGACGGCAAGTGCCCAGACTGCGGACGGCCGGTAGAAAAATCCAAGGAGGAGAACTATTTCTTCCGCCTTTCAAAGTATCAGGACAGACTCATCGAGTATTATGAAAATCATCCGGACTTCTGCGCACCGCAGGCGCGCCTTAACGAGATGATGAATAACTTCATAAAGCCCGGTCTTGAGGACTTGTGCGTTTCGCGCACCTCCTTCTCATGGGGTGTACCTGTAACGTTTGATGAAAAGCACGTTGTATACGTTTGGCTGGATGCTCTTTCAAACTATATCACCGCACTCGGCTACGGTTCGGATGATGAGTCGGCATTTGAAAAATACTGGCCGGCAGACGTTCATCTGGTGGGTAAGGAAATCGTAAGATTCCATACCATCATTTGGCCGATTATGCTCATGGCGCTTGACCTTCCGCTTCCAAAGCGCGTGTTCGGCCACGGTTGGCTGCTTCTTGAGGGAGGTAAGATGTCAAAATCCAAGGGAAACGTAGTTGACCCGGTAGTTCTGTGCGAGAAATACGGTGTAGACGCTATCCGTTACTTCCTGCTTCGTGAGGTTCCGTTCGGAGCCGACGGCGTGTTCTCAAATGAAGCACTCTTTAACCGTATTAACTCGGATTTGGCAAACGATTTGGGTAATCTTCTCTCCCGTACAGTTGCGATGACGGAGAAATACTTTGCAGGAACTCTCCCGACCGAGCGCAAGGCAGATGCGATTGATAATGAAGTTTCAGCTCTTGCAGCAGAGGTTATTGATAAATATCAGCAGAATATGGACGATATGCTCTTCCCAAATGCGCTCAGCGAGGTTTGGAATTTAATCCACCGCGCGAATAAGTATATCGATGAAACCATGCCGTGGGCACTTGCAAAGGACGAGGCCAACAAGCCGCGCCTTGCAGAGGTTCTCTATACGCTGTGTGAAGCGCTGCGTATTTGCGCAATCCTCCTACAGCCTGCAATGCCGGATACCTCGGTTAAGATGTTTGCGCAGCTTGGAATTTCAGGTAGTGCGCTAACCGAGTGGGATGCTCTTGCATGGGGCAAGGCGGCAAGCTACAGCGTTAAGAAGGGAGATGTTCTCTTCCCGCGTATTGACGTTAAGGCAGAGCTTGAAGCACTTGAGAAGGAAGCTGAGGCAAAAGCCGCTGCAGCCGCTGCAGAAAGCGCACCTGAGGCTGAAATTGAATACGAGGCACTTGAGCCTGAGATTACGATTGACGAGTTCTTTAAATCCGACCTGCGCGCAGCAAAGGTCCTCGAATGCGTACCGGTCGAGAAGTCTAAGAAGCTTCTTAAGATGCAGGTTGATTTGGGATTTGAAAAACGTCAGGTGGTATCGGGCATAGCCAAGTGGTACAAGCCTGAGGATATGATAGGAAAAACCGTAGTGTTTGTCGCAAACTTAAAACCCGCAAAGCTCTGCGGTGTTGAAAGCCAGGGCATGATTTTAGCATCCGACGTTGGTGAGGATGCACGCGTAATCTTCTTGGATTCCGACGTACCGCCCGGCTCAAAAATCGGATAAAATAATAAATACAACGCGCCGCCTGATATACAAGGCGGCGCATTTTTATGAAATACTCAATAAAAAGAGCTCCTTGCATTGTTCAAGGAGCTCTTGATGTTTTTGTCTTTAAAATGCCTTATGCAAGACCCATTACCTTAAGAACGGTATAGATTGCAAAGAGTGCAACGGAAACCCACATGATTGCGGAGATATCCTTGCCCTTGCCGGTAGCGAGCTTTAAGATAACCCATGCCAGCATGCCGAACATAATGCCGTTTGCGATAGAGTAGGTCATCGGCATCATAACGATTGCAAGGAATCCACCGATGGTATCTGCTACGTCACCGTCAAAATCCATTTCCTTAACAGCCGAGAGCATGAGCAGGCCAACGAAGAGCATAGCCGGAGTGGTTGCAAAGCCAGGGATAGCAAGGAAGATAGGAGCAAGCGGGATAGCGAGCAGGAACAGGATACCGGTCGTCAGAGCAGTCAGACCGGTTCTTCCGCCTGCGGATACGCCTGCAGAGGACTCGACATAGCTTGTAACAGTGGAAGTACCAAGGCAAGCACCTGCAACAGTACCTACAGCGTCAGCCATCAGAGCGCCGCCGGCTTTCGGGAGAGAGCCGTCCTCAGCAAGGAGGTTACCCTTCTGAGCAACACCGATGAGAGTACCAACGGTATCAAAAATATCAGTGTACAGGAAGGTAAACATAACGATTGCAAAGGACATGAAGTTTGTCTTTATAAAAGCAAAGTCAAACTGGAAGAGAGCCGGAGCTGCAAAGTTTGCCTTTATTGCTTCCCAAGAAAGGGAGGGAATCAGGGAGTAAACGCCGGCTTCAATATCAACAACATACCAGCCAACAAGCTCAGCAATAATGCCGAGAACCCATGTTGCAAGGATGCCGATGAGGATATCGCCCTTGACTTTGAAGTGGTGAAGAACACCGATTATGAGAAGGCCGATAACTGCCAGAGCAACCTGCGGGGAACCGAGGTTACCCAGACCTACGAGTGTAGAGTCATTATTAACAACCACACCTGCGTTGATAAGGGCGATGATGGTGATAAACAAGCCGATACCTGCGGTGATGCCGAGCTTTAAGTTCTTCGGGATTTTGTTGACCAGAGCTTCTCTGAACTTGAAGATAGAAAGAACCATGAAGATGATACCTTCAAGCAGGATAGCAGTCAGAGCAACCTTGTAGGAATAACCCATTGTAAGACATACAGTGTATGTAAAGAATGCGTTAAGTCCCATACCGGATGCAAGTGCTACAGGGTAGTTTGCAAAGAAAGCCATGCAAATTGTTGCGATTGCAGCGGACAGTGCCGTTGCCATGAAGATTGCAGCAGCGCCGGGGCCGTCGGGGATAATGCCTAACATACCCGGGTTAACTGCCAGGATGTACGCCATTGCAAGGAACGTAGTAATACCTGCAATGATTTCAGTGCGGACATTTGTGCCGCGCTCTTTGAGTTTGAATAATTTTTCCATTATTCCTTCCTCCAAAAAAGTTTTTTCGATTTTTGTCAGTATTTGACAAAAATCCTCTTTTATTATAGCATAGCCCGAATAAAATTCAAGGAATATTTTAAGTTTATTCATATTTTTGGGTAACAAGGCAAAAGCAATTGTGCAAATTGCTATATAACAAAAAAGCCGCATATCTATTGACTATTGGACCAAATTTGTTATACAATATACATTATATAAAATAGAATAATTATATTCTGTTCACGGAAAGGAACATGTTATATGAAAGTTATCTACTCAAACGGAACTACGGGCGAGTGCCCGAAGGAGGAAGAACTGCACGTTCTTCGCCACAGTGCCGCTCATATCATGGCTCAGGCAATTAAGCGCTTGTACCCGGAGGCTATTTTTGCTTACGGACCGGCTACGGACAATGGCTTTTACTACGACGTTGACCTGGGTGATAAAAAACTCTCTGACGAGGATTTGCAGGCGATTGAGAAGGAAATGAAGAAGATTACCAAGGAAAATCTTCCGATTAAGCCGTATATTCTGCCGCGTCCGGAGGCTATTGCGCTCATGGAAAGCCGTGGCGAAAAGTATAAAGTTGAGCATATCGGTGACCTGCCTGAGGACGCTGAGATTAGTTTCTATCAGCAGGGCGATTATATAGATATGTGCGTAGGACCGCACATTACCTATACCAAGGCTCTTAAAGCATTCAAGGTAATGGACCAGTCGGGTGCATACTGGAAGAATGATAAGAACAACAAAATGCTTACCCGCGTAAAGGGTATAGCATTTCCGTCTCAACAGGAGCTTGAGGATTACTTAAAGCTTCTTGAGGAAGCTGAAAAGCGCGACCACCGCCGCATAGGCAAGGAAATGGGGATGTTTATGTTTGCAGAAGAAGCACCCGGCTTCCCATTCTTCCTGCCCAAGGGTAT
>JAZRUF010000106.1:0-7290 GCA_045652405.1 Eubacteriales bacterium
GTCTCTGCAAACACAAACACAGCCTCTTCAAAATCAAAATCCCCATAAGGCTTTAAAAGCTTACCCGTCGGTCCAATGTCCAGAGCTACAAACTTTTCCTGCTCTCCAACACTCTCACTTGCTGCAGCGCGTGCGTTGTTAATAGCGCATCTTACAATATCCTCAAGCTCTTCCTTTGAAAACTTAAGGATATTCGCACCAAATGTGTTGGTATTTACTATATTGCTCCCCGCATTAAAATAATCGCGATGAATTTTACGTATAACATCCGGGTGGGACATATTCCAACGTTCGGGTAGTTCACCGGGTTTAAGTCCCTGCGCTTGCAAAAGCGTACCCATGCCACCGTCTAAGTAAACTATATTATTTTTAAGATAATCTAAAACCTTCAAATCTACTCACTCCTGAATAAGCAGTTTATATTCTCACATTTCCTGCACTTGCCTGCACTCTCATTTTCTTCCACACACTTTCCTATACCGATTAATGCCGTTACGGATTTTGACGGTGACATCAGAAAGCTGTCATTTAATGATAATCCTATTTTCCTCGGACAATCCAAAACGTTAAAGATGTCTCTCTGCAGCTGGATAGGCAAATCACCGTAACCCGGGCTAAAGCGAGGCCTTGTACCATATCCACTTTCCTTTGCGCGCGCCTTTATCTCGGCATTAAACACATCACAAAGGCTTTCAATACGCTCTGCCCCTATCGCCTGAAACATCAATGCTTTTGCTGGCGATACACGTCCATATCTGGCTATAAAGCGGTCAATCTCCAACCCCACGGTCGCGGCAAACAAAACGATCTTATAGCATCCGCTTAAATTCTTTTTAAGTGCCTGCGAATCTACACTTGCAAACCCTAAGTCAAGCAGTTCACCTTTTTTACAAACCTCAAAAGTTCGATAGCACACACGATAAGCTATCTTTCCTTCGAGCTCTGAAATGCACTCTTCCAACAAATTGCAGGTCTCTGGTGACTCGTGCCCACCCCCGGCATACCTTAAAATCTCTTTTCTGTCAAAATCCGGTGCCGGATAACTCACTGTCCTTATCGGCACCGTCATCTTTTTCCGAGTATGTCCGACAGATTCGCCTGAATTTTCTCCGCAACATCCGGCTTGTTCATCGAGTAAACATGAACATTTGTAATACCGTTTGCGTACAGGTCAATTATCTGGTCGGTTGCATATGCTATTCCTGCCTGCTTCATGGCATCAGGGTCCGAGCCAAACTTATCCACCAGGCTCTTAAAGCGCTGAGGCATAAAGGAGCCTGAAAGCGCGATTGCACGCTCTACCTGATTTGCATTGGTTATCGGCATTATACCCGGAATAACCGGAACTGTTATTCCCGCTTCGCGTATTTTATACAGGAAATTATAGAGTAGGTTATTATCAAAAAACATCTGAGTTGTGAGGAATTCGCATCCGGCATCAACCTTTTCCTTCAGATGCTTTATATCCTCATTCTGGTTTTCACTCTCCGGATGGATTTCCGGATAGCAGGCACCTCCAATGCAGAAATCCGCATCATTTTCCTTAAGCTCGCGGATAAGGTCAACCGCATGATGGTACTCCCACTTACTTCTGTCCTCATTAATCCTGTCCACAGGAATGTCACCACGCAGCGCCATGACATTTTTTATCCCCGCGTTTTTCATATCTTCAATTCTCTCATGCACCGTAGCTTTATCCGAAGAAACGCAGGTAAGATGCGCAAGAGTCGGAACACCATGCTCTTTCTTTATCTTCTTTGCAATATCCAAAGTATACTTACTCGTGCCGCCACCTGCACCGTATGTAACACTGACAAATGACGGACGCAACTTGGATATTTCCTCAACCGCAACCTTTACGCTTTCAAAAGCCGCATCGGTTTTTGGCGGAAAAACCTCAAAAGACATAGACAAGGTTTTCTCATTTAACAAATCTATAAGCTTCACTTTTTTCTTCCTCACTTTCTTTATACGCCCACGCAGCCCGAAATCAATCTCATCGTCTGCGCTGCAAGCTGAGCTTCCTGACTTATTGACATCAATATGGATCCAATCCAAAGTATCATGAAAACGACTGACAATCCAAGTTTCCAGTTGCTGTCCCACTCACTGCATCGGTACATTATGAGTATCCCAAGCGGTGGAAAAACAAAAAGCATAAGGATGATGATAACCGGATTTGAAAGTAATTTTTTCATATATCTCTCACCTTCTGTTTGACACAATTTAACAATTAATTATTTTAACACATTTTAATTAATAAATCAATCACAAGGAATATAAAAGTAACCCCCCGTGCCCTCTCAGGGTTCGAGTCTCTCCTGATATAAAAAACAAACGAGAATGTCATACGACATCCTCGTTTGTTTGGCACGCCGGAAGTCCGAGGAAGAAAAGGTACCGGTGGCATCTTTTCGATGTGAGGAGTCCCTTCCCAAGAGGATGAGCCTCCGGCGAAATCCGATTGGTTCTTATTTCAGCTTACAATTAATCTGGGAGCTTATCAAAATGATAAACTCCCAATCTCTTTTGGCACGCCGGAAGGGACTCGAACCCCCAACCCTCAGAACCGGAATCTGATGCTCTATCCGTTGAGCCACCGGCGCAAATATACAAATTAGCTTTAATATTATACCAAATTTATCATGCAGTGTAAAGCGTTTTTTACACCCCTCCCCCGACATAATTTGATGCTAAAGGCGCACCTTTCAGCACGCCTTTAACTTTACACGATTTTCCGGAGCATATACGCAAGAGTTGAGATTTCCTCTTCATCGTTAAACCAACTTACACTCACGCGCACGGTTCCGTATTTTGTTCCCGCGCTTTTATGCGCAAGCGGCGCGCAGTGCAAGCCACCGCGCACAGCAATCCCTCTCACTGCCAACTCAGTCGCAATATTTTCCGAGCTTTTCCCATCTACGTTAAATGACAGCACACCGGTTTGAGCTTCCGGAGTATCCGATGCATAAATACTTATCCCGGGAATTTGGCTCAAGTATCCTTTTGCCTTTGATATAAGACCGCGCTCATACTTAGCTATTGTGTCCACCCCGACTTTCAATACATATTTTATACCCTCACATAAACCGGCTATACCGTGAATGTTCTGAGTTCCGCTCTCATGCATGTCCGGTAAAAAATCAGGCTGTTCAAGTCTTCCCGACATACTCCCGGTACCACCCTGCATCAGAGACGGTATTGATACGCTGTCATTTATTAACAACAGCCCGGTTCCCTGCGGTCCGTAAAGCCCTTTATGCCCGGGGATACATATACATTTTACCGCCTTAAATTTATTTAACTTAATAGGCACGCAACCCGCGGACTGCGCTGCATCAATTATAAGCGCAATTCCTTTTTCGTTACAAAACTCATCTATCTCTTCAATCGGCAGCTTATATCCGAACACGTTTGACACGTGGGTGCACACTACGCATACGGTATCCGCTCGCACGGCATTTTTTATCGCACGTAAGGTATCCTCAGCATCAAACAATCTGCTGTGCGCTACAGTAAAACTTACACCAAGCTTTTCCATAGCTTTTAGTGGTCTTACTGCCGAATTGTGTTCAAAACCAGATATTACACAATGCCCACCGTTTGACATTATTCCCTTTATCGCAATATTAAGGCTATGCGTTGTATTAAAAGTAAAGACCGCCTGCTCAGCCCTTTCAAACCCGAACAGCTCCGCCGCAGCTTCGCGGCACTCATAAAGCTTATCCGCCGCAATCATTGCCGCTGAGTGTCCGCCGCGTCCGGCATTCGCACAGGTCTGTATAGCATCAAGTACCGCCGCGCTTACCTCCGGCGGCTTATGCAGTGTGGTTGCGGCATTATCAAGATAAATCATATCCGCACCTCGCGTATCCTTCCGCTTTCTTCAACAACTACCACCCGGACAGGCTCGATTCCGTTACTCCTTAATATATAAATTGCATCAGCAAGGTATCTCTCATATATTTTAACGGCAAAACCGCAGCTATCGCCTATTACCTCCACACTCGGACGAACAACTGTTGCAGTATACCCTTTACGCTGCAGAATGTACTGCGCTCTTTGGGCGTAAGTGATGGAGCGGCATATAATCAAGCATCCGTATATCATATAGCTCATACACTCCTTCCACATTCATAATATGCGTACCGGAGCTTGGCTGATACATAAAAGAACAGACATCTCTATTATGAAACGTCTGTTGTAATTTTACTTTATTAAAGCAACCGCATGAGCGGCAATTCCTTCACCGCTTCCTGAAAATCCCAGACCTTCCTCGGTAGTCGCCTTTACGCTGACGCAGTCGACTGGTACTCCAAGCGCCTTTGCAATATTTTTTCGCATCTCGGGTATATAGCTTGCAAGCTTTGGTTTTTGAGCTATAACAGTCGAATCCACATTCTCTATACCGTAACCGTGACCGCCCAAAGTTTTTGCAACCACTTCGCAAAGCTTTATACTGTCCGCACCTTTGTATTTTTCATCACTGTCCGGGAAAAGCTTCCCAATATCTCCGAGCGCTGCCGCCCCTAAAAGAGCATCCATTATCGCATGAGTGAGAACATCCGCATCACTGTGACCGAGAAGTCCCTTTTCATAAGGAACATCTACGCCGCCTAAGATGAGCTTCCTTCCTTCTACAAGCTTATGAACATCATAACCGTGACCAATACGCATTAAACATTTTCTCCTCTCTCTTCGCGCTCTATAAGCGCTTCGGCAAATCCAAAATCATCCGGGGTTGTAATCTTTATATTATTGTAATCGCCTTGCGTTAAATAAACACTCATTCCAACAGCTTCGACGGCAGAGCAGTCATCTGTTACGGGTATTGCATTTTCCACCGCGTTCCCAAGTGCTCCGAGAAGCAATTCTTTGTCAAAAACCTGCGGAGTCTGAACTGCAAACAGTTCTTCACGCTTAGGTGTTTCGATTACAATGTTATCCCTTGCACGCTTAACCGTATCTTTTACCGGAACTGCCGGGGCCGCGGCACCAGTCTTGACCGCCGCGTCAATCGCTTGTTTTATAACTTCATCAGTTACAAACGGTCGCGCCGCATCGTGGACCGCCACATACTTATTAGCTTTATCTACCGCACGCACGCCGGATAAGACCGAATGGAGCCGGCTTTCGCCGCCTTTTACTATCTTAGTCACCTTTTTAATTTTATATTCTTCGCAAAGCCCAGCTACGTGTCCGAGCATTTCCTCGCGCGTTGCAATAACTATCTCATCTATGTACTCACAAGACTGCAGCTTAATGAGAGTTCTTACAAGAACCGGGATACCATTAAGCTCATAAAAAAGCTTGTCCGTTCCCTTCATTCTGCTTGAACTTCCCGCCGCAGGGACAACCGCAGCACACGCAGGTCTGCATTTACCGCCTCGTGTTTGCATTTTTCTCACATCCCCAATATAAATTTATACATTTATTATATTACTTTTAACCATACTGTGTAAAGCCAATATTACAAAAAAGTAAAACATTAAGATAACACTTGCAATTTTGACGATTTTGTGTAAAAATATATATAAGCAAACTTATATGCAAAGGAGGATTAAACCAATGCTTGACAATACTCAAAAATTTGTTCTTCACGAGGATAAGGACCGTGAGATGAAGCTAATACTTACCCAAGTGTATGACGCATTAAAGAGCAAAGGCTATAATCCAATAAGCCAGATTGTAGGATATATCCTTTCCGAGGACCCTACTTACATCACCAATCATAACAATGCACGAAGCCTTATTCGTAAAATTGACCGCGATGAATTTTTGCATGAATTGGTGCGACATTATCTGGCAGACTAATTTCAAAAGGTTTTATTAAATGTTAGAGAAGAGAGTATTAGGCAAAACCGGCATTTACGTTTCGCGCCTTTGTTTTGGCTCACTCACACTCGGTCCGCTTCAGGCAAACTTAACACATGAGCGTGCATCTGAGTTGATTTTATATGCCTATGAGCGCGGTATCAACTTTTTTGATACCGCGCAATTTTATCGCAACTATCCCCATTTAAAAGCCGGTTTTTCAAAACTCCCTGGGGATGTTGTCTTAACTTCAAAGTCCTATGCTTATACCGCCGAGCAAGCTTTTGCTGCGGTCGATGAAGCACGCACCGCACTTAACCGCGATGTAATTGATATCTTCATGCTCCACGAGCAAGAGAGCGAGCATACTTTCCGCGGGCATGCTGACGCTTTAGACGCGCTCTACACCCTAAAAGCAAGAGGAATTCTACGCGCAGTAGGTGCATCAACTCATTATATCGCAGGGGTGCGCGCAGCAACTAAACTTGGCTTAGATGTAATCCATCCTCTTATAAACAGAGACGGTTTGGGCATCGTTGACGGTTCGCGCAAGGAAATGGAAACGGCTATTTCTGCTGCCCACTCGGCAGGCATAGGAATATATACAATGAAGGCATTAGGTGGCGGGAATCTATTCTCCAAGGCATCCGAGTGCTTCGATTACGCATTATCGCTCCCCTTTGCTGACAGCATCGCTGTAGGCATGCAAAGCGAGGAGGAAATCTCGGCAAACATAAACTATTTTAACAATGAAACCTTTACCCCCGAAGATTTATTAAGACTCAGTCAAAAATCCAGAAAAATCCTTATTGAAGATTGGTGTACTGGCTGCGGAAGTTGTATTGGCGCTTGCAGCCAAAATGCCCTGCAACTCTCAGACGGTCGCTCCGTGTGCAACCGCAACAAATGTATACTGTGCGGTTACTGTAGCGGTCACTGCCCGGAATGGGCGATAAAAATTATATAATGAATTTCCGTAATATCATTGACAAAATTGTTACAATGTGTTACAATTTACCACAGTGTTTAATAACAAGTTGTAACACATTGAGGGAAGGAGGTTAAAAATGGCAACCGCAAAAAAGAGCAAATCAGGAGTTCTCACCTATAAAGGCAAGGCTCTCACTCGTAAAGACAAGATAATTTATTACGGAAGCATGGCTGATAAATATATCATTATGCTTCAGATTACAGATACAAAAACAGTTAAAGATATGGAAATTGCTACTCACGTATCCGTGCAGCTTCAAAAAACCGATCCTTCGCTTAAAAGCCGCGAGCGCATCGTGAAAAAGACCGAGACTGACGGTCTCTACACTGCAATGGATATTGCAACCGTTTGGTTGGAGCGTGCACTCTCTTCAGATAAGTAACTTTAACTAAGGATAAATCAACGGAGGATATTTTACCAATGATTTCTCGATTATTACGGAAATTCGGCATAGGAATTGCAATATGTGCAGCACTTTGCGTATT